>JBARXS010000091.1:0-5584 GCA_049647465.1 Erythrobacter sp. | reverse complement strand
GATGATGGAACAGACATACGAATACACCCACGTCGAAGGCGGCGCTCCGATCAAGAGCTGGACGCGCGGCGTGCCGGTTGACGACAAGGCCAAGCTCCAGATGGCTAAGGCGGCCAAGATGCCGTTCATCTTCAAGCATGTGGCCGCCATGCCCGACGTTCACGTCGGGATCGGTGCCACTGTCGGCTCGGTCATCCCGACCAAGTGCGCGGTGATCCCGGCGGCTGTCGGCGTTGATATTGGCTGCGGCATGATGGCGGCGCGCACGTCCCTGATGGCGAGCGACCTGCCCGACAACCTAGCGGGCATCCGCTCTGCTATCGAAGCAGCGGTTCCGCATGGGCGCTCTTCGGGTCGTGGTCGGCGTGACAAGGGATCGTGAGGCGAACCGCCTGCGTCCGTTGTCGATGCGTGGGCCGTGCTCAAGGCGCGTTTTGAGGCGCTGTGCGAGAAGTATCCGCGGCTGAAGAACACGAACAATGTCCTTCACCTCGGAACGCTGGGCACAGGCAACCACTTTATCGAGCTGTGTCTGGATACCGAGCAGCGCGTGTGGATGATGCTCCATTCGGGCTCACGCGGTGTGGGCAATGCGATTGGCCGGTTTTTCATCGAGCTTGCCAAGAAGGATATGCGCACGTGGCACATCAACCTGCCCGATGAAGACCTCGCCTATTTCCCGGAAGGGACCGAGCACTTTGACGATTATGTCGAAGCGGTCGATTGGGCGCAGGATTTTGCCGCGCTGAACCGGCGCGTGATGATGGCGCGGTCGCTTGATGCGCTGCGCGCCCAGATCGCGAAGCCGTTTGAGGCGGAATGCGAAGCGGTGAACTGCCATCACAACTACGTGACGCGCGAGCACCACTTTGGCGAGAACGTGCTGGTGACCCGCAAGGGCGCGGTGCGCGCAGCCAAGGGCACGCTGGGCATTATTCCCGGCTCGATGGGGGCAAAGAGCTTCATCGTGCGCGGGCTTGGCAATGCGGAAAGCTTTGACAGCTGCTCGCATGGTGCGGGCCGCGTGATGAGCCGGACCGAGGCGAAGAAGCTGGTGACGCTCGACGAGCACATCGCGGACACCGCCGGAGTGGAATGCCGCAAGGACGAAGGCGTGATTGATGAAACGCCAAAGGCCTATAAGCCGATTGAAAAGGTCATGGCCGCACAGGCCGACCTTGTCGAAATCGTCCATACGCTGAAGCAGGTGGTGTGCGTGAAGGGGTAACCCATCGCGGGCATCACCTGCCGTTGCCGGAGAGTGGAAATGGATGACGATCTCAACCAATGGTATCAAAGAGGTCAAATCTACATTTGGCGCTATGATACCACCAAGTGGGATCGGCAGGGCTGGCATTTCAGCGGCAACCAGGCGGGCTGTTCGTCATTTCTCGACTTGCTCGCAAGGCTCCGGAACAAAGACGGTCAATATCGCACTTGGAAGTTGGCTCCGCTTCCCGAAGAAGCTTGGCGGGTGCCAAACTATGGAAGACCAAGGCGAGAGCGCTTTGATCGGCTTCGCGTGAAGTTCTGTAGAAATGCGATCGCTCTTTCGATCGATGTGCAAGACGAAATGCTAACTCTCTCGCTAGGACCAGAGAGCATCGAGAAGCTTTTTGCATGCTTTACCTCGGTCTCCATCGGCGAAGGCGATTTCGTGATTTCGCCAGATCTAAGCAACAAAGAGCCGCCTTGGATGTTTTGGTGGTTTTAGCCAAAGAACAAAGAAAAGAAGCAGAAAAATGATCACTATCGATGGCTCTCAAGGCGAAGGCGGGGGGGCAGGTGCTGCGGTATGCGGCGGGTCTTTCGCTTGTGACCGGGGAGCCCTTTACCATTACGAACATTCGCGGCGGGCGCAAAAAGCCGGGCATGATGCGGCAGCATGTGACCGCGCTCGAAGCGGCCTGCGCGATTGGCGCGTCGGAGGCGAGCGGCCTGGCGGTTGGCTCTGATACGCTGACCTTTCGTCCCGGCACTGTGACGCCGGGCGAATACCACTTTGCTGTGGGCACAGCGGGTAGCACGGGGCTTGTCTTGCAGGCGATCCTCGTGCCGCTCATGCTGGCGGATGGGCCGTCGCGCGTGGTTATCGAAGGCGGGACGCACGCTATGGCTGCGCCGCCGTTTGAATTCACGGCGCACACTTTGCTGCCGATCCTCTCGCGCATGGGGCCGAGCGTTACAGCGACGATGGAGCGGCACGGCTTTTACCCGCGCGGGGGCGGGCGGATTGTGGTCGATTTTGCCCCCGCTGCGCTGCGCCCGATTGACTGCATGGAGCGTGGTAAGCTGCTCTCGCAAACGGCAGAGGCGGTTGTGGCGGGCATTCAGTTCGACATCGCGGATCGTGAACTTGGCGCCATGCGCAAAGTGCTGAGCGACTGGCCTGATGATGCGTTCGAGCCGCGCCAGCTTCCTGCGGATCAGGGGCCGGGAAATGCGTTGCTGCTCACGGCGCAGTTCGAGCATGTGACCGAGGTTATGTCCGGCTTTGGCAAGGTCGGCCTGCCCGCTGAAAAGCTGGGCAAGACGACGGCGAAACGGATGGCGGGTTATCTTGCCAGTGGCGCTTTTGCTGGGCCATTCCTGCAGGATCAGTTGCTGCTGCCATTTGCGCTTGCACGCGGCGGAGCGTTCACCACGGTCAAGATCAGCGAGCACACGCGCACGGCGATTGACCTGATCGAGCGTTTTACCGGAACGGGTTTCCGCATCAGCAAAGGAGAGGAAAAATCGTGGATCGTCGAGGTAGCGCGGTAAGCTAAACCCTATCGCGCCATTCTCCGCACTTCGATTTTGCTGTGCGAATAAGCCGCTTCTAGCACGCCGACTGCCGCCTCGATATCGGCGGTACCGCACATGAAAATATCAATCGCGGCAAAGCGGATCTCGGGCCATGTGTGGATCGATATGTGGCTTTCTGCGAGCATCAGCACGCCGGTGACGCCCATATTCTCGCCAAAGTGATGGAAGTGCGATTGCAGGATCGTCGCACCCGCCGCATTGGCCGCTTCGCGCAGGATCGCTTCGAGGTGAGCGGGCTCATCAAGCCGCTTCGCCCCGCGCACGTCGATAAGGATATGCGTCCCTACACGGATCACGGTCTCGTCAGTCATCGCCGAAAGCCCTCCATTCACTGGTGAACAATTGCACCAGAGCCTGATTGTCGAGGCGGTTCACCCCCACCCCTTTGGCCTGCATATCGACCGGAAAGACGCTCATGCGCGCCTCTTCACGCGGAGTGAAATAGCGCAGGTTCTGCGGCAAAGCGCCAAGATCGCCAAAGGCCGAACGAGCCGCGAGAGTAAAGCCCCAGTCGCCGAAGCTGGGCACATAGGCGTGATAGGGGCGCACGGCAAAGCCCGCGGCGCGCAACGTCTCGCCGATCATCGCAAAACTCTTTGTCGAGACGTAGGGCGCGGTGCTCTGGACCGCCATGATCCCGCCGGGACCAAGCAGCGCGCCCAGATTGCGATAGAACTCCAAAGAGTAGAGCCGCCCGATCGAATAATTCGTCGGGTCCGGCAGATCGACCAGAATGACGTCGAATTGCCGGTCGCTGTCACGCGCCCAGGCAAAGGCATCCGCGTTGATCACCTCCACACGCGGATCGGCAAACGCGTCACCGTTCAGCTGTTTGAGCGCCGGAGCCGTGCTGAAAAGCTGTGTGATAGCCGGGTCCAGATCGACCAGAGTCACACTGCTCAGCGTATCGCGCTTCAACACTTCACGCAGTGCCAGCCCGTCCCCGCCGCCCAGGATCAGGACACTCGCATCATCATCGGCCCGCCCCAAGGCTGGCCAGACAAGGCTTTCATGATAGCGATATTCATCACGTGAGGAGAATTGCAGATTACCATCCAGAAACAGGCGGATGTCGCCCTTGTTCTGGGTCAGCACGATGCGCTGATAACTGCTCGATTTCGCGTAGATCAGATTGTCATTGTAAAGTCCGGCTTCCGATGCCCGTTGCAGCGCTTCGGAACCGACCGCCCCGCCCACCAGCATGATCGCGATCAGCACCGCTGAGACCCGCTCTGCCATGAAGGACCGGTCGCGGCGCAGTTTGAATACCAGCAGCAGCGCCACAAGAATGTTCACAAAGCCGATGACGAAGCCTGCCCGGATCAACCCGACAAACGGCACCAGCACCAGCGGGAACAACAGCGAGGCTGCCAGCGCGCCGATATAATCATAGGTCAGCACGTTGGAGACAAGATCGCCAAAGCTGAATTCATCTTTCAGAATGCGGATGAGCAGGGGTATCTCCAGCCCGACCAGAAAGCCGATCAAGAGGACCAGACCATAAAGGATCGGCCTGAAATCATCGACCACCGGAAACAGCAGGAACAGCGCCGCCGCCGATGTGCCCCCGACGGCGGCAATGATGATCTCTATCCGGATAAACCACGCCAGCAGCCGCCCGGTGATGTAGCGCGAGAACCAGCTGCCAATCCCCATCGCGAACAGATAGGTGCCGATCACGGTCGAGAATTGCGTGACGCTGTCACCCAGCAGATAGGTCGCGATCGTGCCTGCCAAAAGCTCGTAAATCAGGCCGCAGGTCGCAACGACAAAGACCGATACCAGCAGGATCAACGACAGGCCGCGATGCTCCCCGCTGCTATGGTCGTTTTGGTTCGAAGCCGGGGAGCCCGCTACCGACGCAGCAGGCGCATCATCAGCCATGGATCGCCGCTGCAATGATGACGGCGATCGAAATAGCCATGGCACCGGCCAGAATGGCGACGGCCGTGTTGCGATTATCAATGATTTCGACCCGCAGTTTTGCCGGGGTCAGAATGTCGACCACTATGAAGGTGGTTAGAAAGACGAATATCCCCAGAAACGAATAAGCGAGACTGGCGAGGAATGTATCGAGAGTGAGCATTGTGCCTCCTGCAATTGCGTAGAATGGGGCGTGAAATGGATGGGTTTGCGGCGTGCTGGCGGCCTATTTGTGCATCGGGCCACCGCCGCGTGAATAGACATTGCGGGCCTGAACACCGTCGCCAAACGGCGAATATCCGTACCAGCTGGCCGCGCTGAACAGGCCGATGCAAACGAAGCACCATGCCAGAAATCCGCCTCTCATGATCGTCTTGGCCCCCTGTTTGAAATCATATCAATCATCGTCATCATCATACCCGTCATACCCGCTGGAACGGGCCGTTTCGAAACCGAGCGCGCGCGAAAACATCCACCCGACAGGCAGGAACAGCGCAAGAAACAGCAGGAACAGATTGCTGTAGAACATGCCGTTTGACGCCGCCTCGATCACCACGGGCCGGCCCGTGCCCGCATTCGCCCATCCCGAGGGATTGCGGGTGCTTGCGGTGACAGCAGCATTCCCCTCGTCGTCGGGCAAGCCGACATTAGCTGTGAGTTCGTAGGTTCCGGGCGGGACAGAGGACAGTTTTACGGTTCCTTTGCGATCGTCCTCTTTCCAGTCGCGGCCATAGTAGTATTCGATAGGCTGGCTGGCGATGATCTCTTCACCGGTCTGGGTGTTGGTGAGGGTGTATTCGACATACATCCAGTTGTTGTCACCCGGTTCTCCGCGCGCCTTGATAGTGAACGG
>JBARXS010000090.1:0-9010 GCA_049647465.1 Erythrobacter sp. | reverse complement strand
CATCTGCTGTATCGGCGGGTGCTGTCGCAGCTCTGACGCCGCATACCGCGCTTCTGGCATCTGAAGGAAATGACGTGCCCGATACTGCAAATGATACCCCGCACTATTCCGCGATAGCCATGCAGCTGACCGCGCACTCGCTCGAACGCCTGCCCGATGAAGCCGCCGCGCGCGCCGCCATGCTGGAACATATCGCCAGCATCGAAGGGCAAATCCGCACCTCCGCGATCTTTGTCACACAATATGCGGGCAAGCCGGTGAAGCTGTGCGTCCTCCCCGAATATCTCTTCACCTCCTATCCCGGGCGCATCTCGATTTCCGACTTCGCGGCAAAGGTAGGCTGGGCCGCCGACGGGCCTGAATATGAGGCGCTGGGCGGGGTCGCGCAAAGGCTGGGCATGTTCATCGCGGGCAACGCCTATGAGAGCGACGAGGCCTTTCCCGATTTCTATTTCCAGACCTGTTTCATCGTCGCGCCCAGTGGCGATGTGGTGCTGCGATACCGCCGGCTGCTGTCCATGTTCGCACCGTCCCCGCATGATGTGTGGGAGGCCTATCTCGACAAATACGGGCTTGACGGCACCTTCCCGGTCGCGCGAACCGAAATCGGCAATCTCGCCGCGATTGCCTCTGAAGAAGTGCTGTATCCTGAAATCGCGCGGGCGCTCGCATTGCGCGGGGCCGAAGTGTTCTGCCATTCCTCCAGCGAAGTTGGATCACCCATCGCCACCAACAAGGATATAGCCAAACAGGCGCGCGCCTTTGAAAACCTTGCCTATGTCGTCTCATCCAACACGGCGGGCATTTCCGGCACCGCAATGCCGCTGTCGAGCGCGGAGGGGAACAGCCAGGTGGTCGACTGGAAAGGCCGCGTGATCGCGCAAAGCGGCGATGGCGAGACGTTTACAGCGTTTGGCGGGATCGATCTGGGAGCCCTGCGCGAAGCCCGCCGCACACCCGCCATGACCAATTACCTCGCCCGCCAGCGCCCCGAACTGTTCGCCGCCGCCTATGCTGCCGCTGCCGAGCCATTCCACCGGCCGGACGGCATGATGAGCGATGGCAAACCCGCCATTCCGGACCGCGACTATTTCCGCCGCGCACAGGCCGAGGTGATCGAGCGGCTCGATAAGTCAGGGATCATCTGATGAAACACAGAAACGTGCGCGGGCAAATCCGCTACACCTCGGTTAAGCCGGGCATGGAGGGGCAGGAACGCGGGCGCGAATGGTTCAACTTTTCCCACCACGCCGATGGCTCTGTCATCATGTCCGCGCAATGCGAGATCGAAGAGCCTGATCCCACCGTCCTGCGCAATATCACCTGCCATATCGGGCCGGACCGGATGCCGCGCAATCTGCTGGTGCATCTGACGCTGGGCGATGAATTTCTGGGCTCAGGCTGGATGGCCTATGACCCCGAAGTCGGCCAGATTACGTGCGAGAGCACCGGCCCCGACATCGGTCGCAACTCAGAGGTTCGCGAAGCGGGCGAATTTGACGCATTCGGCACGCATCCCATCGCGGGCGATGGCTTCACCACCCGCCTGATGGATACAAGCAAAGGCCCGCACAAACGCAAATTGCGTTTCTTCCTGCCCTCTCCCGATCATCGCGGGGCCAGCGCGCCGCAAATCGCCTATCTCGAAATGGTGATGGAATATGTCGGCGAAGAGGAAAAGACGGTGCAGGCGGGCACCTTCCCATGCCGCCGATATCGCTATGTCGATGACAGCGACGAGGGGATGGGCGGCACGCGGCACCCCGATTTTAACATGTGGGTCACCGCCGATGATGACAGTATCCTCGTCTATGGCTCAATCGACGGATATATGATGAACCGGTACGAGCTGGTCGAACTGGTGCGGTGATGGGTTCTGATCGCATCGCGATTGTCGGAGCGGGGCTTGGCGGTCTGGCCTGCGCTATAGCGTTGAGACAGGCCGGGATCGCGGTTGACGTTTACGAAGCGGCAGAGCGGATCGAGGAAACCGGCGCGGGCCTGACACTGGGGCTGGGTGCACAGCATGTGTTTCGCGCGCTGGGAGTGCAACGCGCGGTTGCTGCGAGCGCCTGCCCTTCGGGCAATCTGCCATTCCTGCATTACGAAACCGGGACGCCATTGATGGGCGCGCTTGATACAGGTGACGGACTGGGTGACGATGGCAGCGCCAATATCGTGCGGCATATCTATCGCGCCGATCTGCAAGAGGTTCTGCTGGCTGAATTGGAGCGGCTTGGCGGCGTAACGCATACAGGCCATCGCCTTACCCGGTTTGACCAGGATGCGGACGCGGCGACGGCATATTTCGACAACGGCAACAGCGCCAGCGCGCGGGCTCTGATCGGCGCGGACGGGGTTCGGTCGGCCATCCGGTCGCAATTGGTCCCCGGGGACACACCGCGTTTCACCGGTCACGTCGCTTACCGGTTTCTCGTGCCGATGGAGCGCGCGCGGCCATTTATGGGTCTGGGACGCAGCGCGATCTTTCTTGGACCGAAACGCACCTTCAACCGCTACACCATGGCGCAGGGCAGCATTGTCAACGGAGCGGCTTTGGTCGAGACTGGCGAGCAAGTGCCCGAGGGCTGGTCAACGCCTGCCCCTCTTGGGGAATTGCGTGCAGCCTTCGCAGGATGGCACAGCGATGTCACCGGACTGATCGCGCAGGCGCCCGAAGCGCAGGCCGGGGCGATCATCAAATGGGGCCTGTATGATCGCGCCCCGCTAGATACCTGGTCGCAGGGCCGCGTCACGATGCTTGGCGATGCAGCCCATGCCATGCTGCCCTTTCTTGGCATGGGCGCGGCGATGGCGATTGAGGACGGCTATGTACTGGCGCGGATGTTGGCCGCGCACGATGATGTCGAAGCAGCATTGAGAGCTTACGAAGCGCGCCGCATCCCGCGTACATTCGATGTCCATCACGCATCCCGGGTTCAGGGCGAGATCACCCAAAGCATTGATCCGGACAATTTCGCGCTGGCCCGCGCTCCGGTCAACAATCGCGCGATGATGGAGTTCGATCCGGTCGCGGATCTGGTCGCCTAGTTTTTGGGTCATCGGATCCTTAGGCCTCTGGACCTCTAGGCGCGTTCGGTCGACCGCCGTTCTGCCACGCGGATCATCACTTTGCCGATATGCGATCCGCTTTCGAGGTGGGCATAGGCCGTCTTGGCATCGTCAAACCAGAATGACTGGTCAATCAGCGTTTCGACGCCGTTTTCCGCCATCACTTTCAGGGCTGCTTCAAGCATTCCGCGATGGCCGCTGGTGATGCCTTTGATCGTGATGTTCTTGCCCAGAATTGCGCCCTGACCGAAATCGCCCGCTTCCTGCGGAGAGCCTGACAGCGCGCCGATTGTGCCAATGCGCCCTTCGACTCCGGTTGCAGCGATGGTCTGCGCAAATTCGCCAAAGCCGATTGTGTCGACCACCACATCCGCACCGCGCCCGCTGGTCTGCTCCAGCAGCGCCGCGGCCCAATCGGGGTGGTCCTTATAATTCACGGTGAAGTCCGCGCCCATTTCGCGCGCTTTGGCGAGCTTTTCATCGCTGGAAGAGGTGATCGCGAACTGCGCGCCCATCGCCTTGGCCAGTTGCAGGGCAAAGATCGACACTCCGCCCGTGCCTTGAGCGAGCACCAGCTTGCCCGGACCGGCCTGCCCGAACGCGACCATCGCATGCCATACGGTGGCTGCAACCACGGCGAGGGTCGCGGCGGTTTCATCGCTGATCGCGTCGGGCAGTGTGATCGCAGCCTTGGCCGGGATCACCGCCTTTTCCGCCAGCCACCCATCCATCGTGACGCCGATATCGCGGCCGAAGATGTGAAAGCCAAATCCACCGTCAGGGTCCCAATCGACGAAGTTGGCGGCGACCACGCGGTCCCCCACAGCGAAGCCTTCGACACCTTCGCCCACCGCCTCAACCACGCCGACCCCGTCGGTGAGCGGGATGCGGTCCTCGGGAAGGTCGGTGCCATAGTGTCCGCGCAGGATCATCAGATCGCGGTAATTCAGCCCTGCACCGATAACCTGCACCAAAAGCTCGCCCGGTCCGGCGACCGGATCATCGCGCTCCACCTGCCGCAGGCTCTCCACTCCTCCTCTGGGTCCGATTTCCCACGCTTTCATAGTCTTACGCCTCTCTGATGGGAGCAAACACTCTGTCTATGAATTCCTTGGCTTTTGCATCCCTGTCAATGCTTTGGCCCGACTTCTCTTCTTCCAGAGCGATCAGGCGTTCTTCCTGAACCCACACTTCCTGCGCGAGGTTCATGACCACCGCGACAAAGCGATCCATGCCCGGATCGGCAAAGAAGCGCGGATTGCCCTGATCGTCATAGAGCCCGGGCGGTGCGTCTTCGGGGCGCAGCTGTTCGCTCACTTTTTCCAGGCTCCAAAACCGTACCACATCACGCCCTCGGCAAGGCGTCCGGTGGTTTCCTGACCGACGCCCTCCGCGCGGTCGCCCTTCGCCGCATCCGCCACCGCCTGCTCGCCATAAATGCTGATCGAGGGCACGACGAAATCGAAGTACTCGCTCTCGCCAAATCCGGCGCGGGTGCACAGGTCACGCGGCACTTCGTCGCGATAGCCTTTGTAATAAGGCTCGTTGTTATAATAGCTGTCCCAGTCGAGATAGAAGCCGTCAAACGCGCCCATCTGATCGTTCGGCGGCAGCTCCATATGCAGCAGGAGCCCGCCCGGTTTCAGCACGCGATATGCCTCGTCGAAGCATTTGGCGCGCTGCTTTTTGGACAGTTCGTGCAGGAACATGCTGGACCAGACGACATCAAAGCTCTCGTCCCCATACGCCAGATCGTCTGCGCACATCTGATGAAAGGCAACGTCTTGCCCCTGCATCTTTGCCCGCGCCGAGGCATATGCCAGCGGACCGGGAGCGGCATCAATCGCGTGGACCTGCGCCTGCGGATAGGCCTGTTTCCACGGCAGCGTGTTATGGCCAACGGTGCAGCCGGTATCGAGGATACGGGTCGGCGCGAAATCGGGAAAGCGCAGCTTGATATATTGGCTCATCGACAGGCCGATATCATCGAGGTTTGCGCCCATCAGACCCATTGAGAACACGGCAAGGCCGCGATCATAAACCGCGCCCGCCTCAAGGCTGTCTGCCCCGCGTGTATAGCTGCCGGGCATCAGGTGTACGTCGATGGCGTGGACATTCTTTGGCACGTCGAGCGCCGGATCCAGCTTCAGCGATCCGTCGAGATCGGACACCGCCTGCGCTTCGGCCGCCAGCCTGGCGGATTCGCGCTCGACACTTTCGGCAACGCTCGCCCAGACCATTTTCTGCGCCTGCACACGCATGGCCGAATAGATGTTGAACGCCGGATCACCGCGCAGCGCCTGATGCGCCTCGCGGCTGGTTTGCGGCTCGTGCCCATGCTGCTTGGCAAAGGCGGGCGCGGCGCGGCGATCATAGGCGCTGCGCATGTCGGCTGCCAGATCGTTGAGGATCAGGCTGCGCATACCGGACACAAAGCGGCCACGGGCCACTTCGTCAGGCGTGGCCTCGGCTTTCATCGGATGCTGGAGTTCGACACTCATTCACTCTCTCCTTTGGCAACAGGGGCATTCGGACCCACCACGGGCGGATCGCTTTGAGGGATATTGTGGCCGGAAAAGTCGGCGGTAAAGCGCGCATCGCCCACCCGGCCCACCATGTCCGCGCGCAAGGGTGCTTCGGCATAGATGGTCACGCGGTAATCGCCTGCGCTGGGATTCAGACGGATCGGGCGGATGGTCTCTTGATAGACTTTTGAATTCCAGAACGCGCGGGCATTCTCGATACAGGGAAAGCGCACGGTGAGATTGACGTAATCCGGCTCCACCTCGCCTTCGAACACTTCGACCGGGCGCGGGACAGTGACGTAGTAACCGCCGAGTTTCTGATAGATCTCGCTCTCGGCGATGGCGGCGGCGTATTGGCCCATGCGCGCGCGATCAATCGTGCGGCCTTCAACGACCATATAGACTGGCTTGTCACAGGTGGATTGCGGCGGCGGCGGAGCAGCGCCTGTAGCTACGCCCGCTTGCATTCCCTGGGAGGCACCCAGCATCAGCGCGAGTGTTGCGGAAATCATGGCGCTTCAATCCTCCATTCATCACACAAAGTGCGCTTCCAAGGCTTGCCATCCTTGAACCATTGCCATGTGCGCGCGCGGCTTTGCCCATCAGGTGCGAGATTGATCATTTCGACATAGTAAGCGCCAGGTTGGTCCAATCGGTCAAGTTTCAGCATCAAGGTCGCCTCGCTGGTCTGCCAGCAATAGCCGCTGAAACGGTCGGTATCCCAGAACAGGCGATCGCCGCTTAACGCGCCGCCAAATTCATACACCGCCCGTTTCCCGGCTTCCGGCCCGTCTTCCCAACTGAGCCAGTTGTGCTGGATATAGTGCTCAGGGCCGGTGTCAGGAAATTCGCAGTGAGTTTTGACCTTATGCGAATCGATCAGGGTGCCGTCTGTGTCGAAATGGCGATACCAACCGTCCCACCATCCCTCATGCAGCAGCATGGCGGGCATGGCGGCGGCAAGGGCTGCACGGTTGCTCATCCACCCTGCCCCTCACGATAGGCATCTATCGGCAACGGCATCCCGGTCTGCCGGATATGCGCCTGTTCTCGCAGGAAGCGGGTCATGCCGGTGTCACCCATACGGCTGGGGCCAAGCCCGCTTGTCCCGCGGGACTGGTTCGCCGCATCGCCCACCATGCTGGTGAGCGCTCCGTCCTGAAGGCTGATCGCGCCTGCATCCAGTCGCGGCGCAATAGTGGCGGCTTCCTCCAGAGACCCGGCCAGCACGGCGGCGGACAGGCCGTATTCGGTGTCATTCGCCTGCGCGATGGCGTCTTCGATATCGCTGTAGATCGTGACGGGCAGAACCGGCCCGAAAGTTTCCTCGCGCATCACCGCCATATCAGGCGTGACATCGGTCAGGATCGTGGGGCGCAGGTAATGCCCGCCGCCGAGCACTTCGACCGTACCGCCCGAAAGGACGCGCGCGCCCTTGGCCACCGCTTCGTCAATATGCGCCTGCACCTTGGCCGATTGATCGGGGAAGATGAACGGCCCGATATGGCCGGATTGCGGATCGGGATGGGTGATCTCGACCGCGTCTGCACCCGCAACCAGCGCTTCCATAAACGGCCCGGCGATCTCGCTCGCCACGTAAATCCGCTCGATCGACTGGCACGCCTGACCGGTCGCGACGATGGAGGCCCTCAGCGCCACGCCCGCCGCCCATTCGGGATCGGCGCTGGCGGTGATGATCATCGGGTCCTTGCCCCCCAGCTCCAGATTGGCAGGGATCAGATTGCGCGCGGCGGCCTCGGCAACCTTGCGCCCTGTGGCAGTGGAGCCGGTAAAGCAGACATAGTCCACCTCCTCTACCAGCGCCTGCCCCACATCCGCGCCGCCCATCACACAGGCGAGCGGCAATTCGGGCACCTGCGCCAACACATCGCGCATCGGTTCGACAAAGCGCGGCGTGACTTCGGACGGTTTTACCAAAGCCGCGCAGCCCGCCATTAGGGCAGGCACCGCGTCAATATGGCTGAGGATCACCGGGAAATTCCACGGCGCAATCGCCCCGAACAGCGGGAAAGCGCTGTAATCGGTGACGATCTCTATGCCCGGTGTGGCCGAAGCCTTGGGACCACGATCCAGCGCTGCGAAAAGCTCTGGCCCGCGCGCAGCCCAGCGGCGGATATTGCCAACGGCCGCCTGCACTTCGATCCACGAAACCGCACCGCGTCCGGTATCCACGCTGAGCGCGCCTGCGATCATGGGGGCGGCGGCCTCCATCGCATCGGCAAAGCGGGTGAGCACGGCGGCGCGCCCTTCCGGCCCTATAGCCTCCCACGCGGGTTGGACGCTGCGCAGGCGGGCCGCCTCGGCAGCGATATCCTCGCGAGTGCTGGCGGCGAATTCGTAGTCGGCTTCACCAGTGCGCGGATTGCGGGCCTTCATTGCTGCTTCTCCCATTCGGCAACGATTTCCGCACCCGGTGCGATCCACGCCTCTTCGCGCGCGGTCAGATAGGCGAGTAATTGTTCGAGCGCCCCGATGCGATAGGGCAGACCCATGATATAGGGCGTGAGGTGGACCGGCAGCATCCGCCCGCCCCCCTTGGTATAGGCATTGCCCTTTGCCTCCGCCGCCAGCCAGTCGAACGCATCGCGCATCATTTGCACCCAGCCCTCGGCGGAATGCTGCTGTGTGGCGACGATCATCCGGTCGGAAAGTTCGGTGTTGAGCGGCAGGTTTACCAACCCGTTCGTGAAGCGATAGGGCAATTCATCATTCACCCAGTCGCAAGTATATGTCAGGCCCTGCTCGGCCAGCAGATCGGCTGTGCGCCAGCTTTGCGAGCGGGCGATGCTGAGCCAGCCTTGCGGTTTCACCCCGCTGGCCGCTTCCAGCCGTGAAAGACTGTCTGCGATCAGCGCGCGCTCTTCCTCCTCGGGCAGTTCACTGGTGATCGTGCCGTTCATGTCGGTGGAGTGGGCGATGATCTCATGCCCGTCTGCCAGCACCGCTTCGATCAGTTCGGGATAACGCTCCGCGACGGCAGCGTTGGTCGCGAAACTGGCGCGCACTCCCACCGCCTTGAACGCGTCCAGCATCCGCCACACGCCCACACGGTTGCCATAATCGCGCACCGTGTAATGGCGGTAATCGGGATAAGGTGTGACCATATGGCCGGGCGCGCGGAAGGGTTTGTCCTCGGGCGTAATCGGAAACCATTCAAGGCTCACACACAGCCACACAGCAACCGATTTGTTTGTTGGCCAGGTAACGGGCGCGCGCGTGTGCATGTTGGACCATGGGTAATAATCGTGGTCATATCCCTCGGCTCGGCGGGGGTATTGGGTGTATTCCGGAGGAAGATTGCTCACTTCAATATCCCCTCTCCGTTCGGGCTGAGCTTGTCGAAGCCCTGCATTTCCCTTTTGCCCTGATCTCGAAGAAGCAGGACAGCCCTT
>JBARXS010000089.1:0-3433 GCA_049647465.1 Erythrobacter sp. | reverse complement strand
TGGTCGAGGACAGCCGGGCCGAGGGATTTGAGCGCGGCCAATGGGTCATGGGGCTGAACGCGCTGGAGGACTATTCGCTGGGCGTGGCGGGCGGCTTTACCCAGCCGATTGACCCCACTCTGGTGCCAAGCGTCACCAATTACCTCTCGATCTTTGGCGCGGTCGGGATGACTGCCTATTTCGGCTTCCTCGAAGTGTGCGAACCGAAGGAAGGCGAAACCGTGCTCGTCTCCGGCGCGGCAGGCGCGGTCGGCAGTCTTGTCGGGCAGCTCGCCAAGATCCACGGTTGCCGCGCGGTGGGCATTGCAGGCGGGCCGGAGAAATGCGCGCGCTTGACCGGCAAATACGGCTTTGACGCGGCGATTGATTACAAGGGCAAGGATGAGGCGGCCCTCACCGCCGCCATTGCCGAAACCGCGCCGGACGGCGTCGATGTGATCTTTGAAAATGTCGGCGGGGCGATCCTTGATGCGGGGCTGATGAACCTGAACCTTTATGCCCGCGTCGGGCTGTGCGGGTTGATCAGTGAATACAACACAGAGCCGCGCGGCGCGCGCAATCTGTGGCAGTTGATCGTCAAGCGCGCGCAGATTCGCGGGCTGCTGGTCGCCGATTATGTCGACCGCTTTGGCGAAGGTGCGGCGAAGATGGGCGAATGGGCAGCGGCGGGCAAACTCACCATTGATGAACATATCGATGAGGGACTTGAGAACGCTTTCGATAGCTTCATGCGGCTGTTCGCTGGCACGAATGACGGCAAAATGATCCTCAAGATCGCGTAAGAGGCGCACCCGATATGACCCCCATTGAAACCATCAGAGCCTTTATCGCCGCCTGGGACGAATATGATCTGGAGAAGATCTATTCCTTCATGGCCGATGATATCGAGTGGACGGACGTGCCCCTCTCCACGGTCGTTGGGATCGCAGCCGTCCGCGCCAAGATGGAGCAGTTTCCCGGCGTTGAGGCCTGCGGGTTTGAAACGCACCACATTGCGGCCAACGGCAATGTCGTGCTGACCGAACGCACCGACTGGTTCCAGATGAAGGGCAGGCGCCGAACCATCCGCGTCATGGGCACTTTTGAACTGAACGATGCGGGCAAGATCGTGCGCTGGCGCGACTATTTCGACAGCGCGGAATTTGTGCGCGAATTTGGCGACCTTTCGGAAGGCTAGGGCGGAAGGCCAGAGCTGAAGGGCAGAGCTGAAGGGTAATCCCGCTCACGCCTAACACATTCGTGCATCGCATCGCGGTGCGCACTCTGGTTAGACAGGGCGCAGACGAGATGGGAGCTGCATCCGATGAACAAACCCGAGAGCATCAGGGACACCAGTGTCTTTGCCCCGGACACCCTGCTTCAACCGTGGGACTATTACCGCGCGATCCACGATGCCGGGATCGATATCGAGCATATTGCCGAGATGAACACCTTCGTCGTCTACAGCTATGACCTGTGCAGCGAGGCGACCGGAAAGCCGGAGATTTTCTCCAATGACTTCACCTCGCTGATGGGGCGCGAGGAGGATGAGGAAATCAACGCGATTCTGGCCGAAGGATGGCCGGATGAGCCGACGCTGCTGACCGCGGATGCGCCGATCCACACGCGCAATCGAAAGCTGGTGAACCTCGCCTTTTCGGCGCCTCGCGTAAACGCGATCGAAGCCGACATGCGCGCCAAATCCATCGAACTGATCGCTAAAATGGCCGCCAAAGCCCGCGGCGGCGAGGTGGTCGATTTCGTCGAGGAATTCGCGATCCCGCTGCCGGTCCATATGATCGCAGGACAGATCGGGCTGGATAACGACCCCAAGCAGGTGAAGGCGTGGTCCGATGCCGCCGTCGACCGGTTCAGCCAGATGGTCGATCACGAACGCAAGAAGGAATGCGCGCGCTCTCTGGTGGAATACCAGCACTATATGAAGGGCAAGATTGATGACCGCCGCGCCCATGGCGGGGATGATCTGCTGGCCGATCTGGTTGCCGCGCGGGTTGAGGGTGAAGAGCCGCTGACCGATCCGCAGATCATGTCGATTATGCAGCAGTTCATGGTTGCAGGGAATGAGACGACGACCTCCACATTGGCGGGCGGGCTGCTGCAATTGATCCGCAACCCCGACCAGATGGCAAAGGCGCAAGCTGCCGCCGGTGGGCGCGATCCCAAACTGATCGGCAACCTTGTCGAAGAGGCCCTGCGCTATGAAACGCCCACCTCGGGCATGTGGCGGATTGTGAAGGCCGACACCCAGCTGGGCGACACGCATATCCCCGCAGGTGCTATTGCGCAATTGCGCTATGCCGCGGCCAATCGCGATCCGCGCAAGTTTGAAAATCCCGACGCCTTTGATGTCGAGCGCAAGAATGCGCGCGCCCATCTCGCCTTTGGCAAGGGGCCGCATATGTGCGTGGGCAACATGCTCAGCCGCAAGGAAATGCTGGTCGCTTTCGATGAGCTGCTGGAGCGGTTGGATAATTTTGCAATTGCCGATGAAAGCGGGATCGAAGTGCTGCAGAACATCCTGCTGCGCGGTGTCACCAAACTGCCGATTACCTTCACCGAGAAAGCCTGACTAACGTGAATTTCGACCTTTCCGAAGAGCAGGAAATGTTCCGCAGCTCGGTCGAGCGCTTTGCCGCGCCGATTGATGTCGAGGCGCGGCGTAAACTGCGCCTGTCGCCCACGGGCTATGACAAAGCGCGTTGGAGCAGCCTTGCCGAGATGGGCCTGATTGCGCTGGCCGCATCCGAAGACGCAGGCGGCATGGGCGGGTCTCCGGTCGATCTGGCGCTGGTGCTGGACGCTTTGGGCGCGGCCAATTCGCCTGACCCGCTGTTGGAGCACGGAGTGTTGCCAGCGCTGTTGCTTGGCTCGCACGAAGCCGCCGATGCCGTGCTGAGCGGGGAGACAATCGCGACGCTGGCATGGGCGGAACGCGCGCAGCGATACAGTCTGACGCCCAAATCTGTAACGGCACAGCAGAGCGCTCAAGGCTATACCCTGTCCGGCGAAAAGACCTTTGTGCTGGGCGCATTGCTGGCTGACCTGTTCATCGTCACCGCAGACTTGAACGGCGAAACCGCGCTATTTCTCGTGCCTACCGACGCCGACGGGCTGGAAGTGCGCGCCTATCGCCTGACCGATGGCAGCATCGCGGGTGAGGTGAAGCTGACTCGTGTTTCCGTCGAAAGCTCCGCCCGCCTGGATTGCGACGCGGCAGGCCTTGCCAGCGTGGTCGCGTCAATGCGGCTGTATGCGGCGGCGGAAATGGTGGGTCTTGGCCAGCGCCTGCTTGATGATACGATCACCTATGTGAAGGAACGCGAGCAGTTTGGCGTCGCCATCGGCTCGTTTCAGGCGCTGCAACACCGGCTCGTCGAAGCCTATGCCAAGGCCGAACAATCGCGCTCCATGCTCTATCGCGCGGCTCTGGGCG
>JBARXS010000088.1:0-2838 GCA_049647465.1 Erythrobacter sp. | reverse complement strand
GGCGGAGTACTCCGCCGGGGACAACGCGATAGCTCTGCCGAATTTCTCGGTCCGTCAGGAGCCGGGCGGTTCCTTCCTCTTCAGCGGCGCGCTGACAGCAAGCGGCGCTTTGCCCGGCGGATCGGTCTCAGGCCTTTTCATGCCGATCAATGGACGGTTTGATCAAACGGGCGGTCTTGTGATGGGGACTCGGTGCGAGACAGTCCGGTTCCGCTCGCTCGCGCTGTATGATCTGGCGCTGGGTGCCCAGTCGATCCGGCTGTGCCCTTCGGAAAGACGGGCGATGCTGCGCTACGACGATGCCCTTTCGATCGGAGTGCAGACGGATGACCTCGCGCTCACGGGAGATCTTGCTGAAACGCCAAGCAAAATCTCTGCCAGTCGGGCCTCGCTCAATTACCCGGGCGCATTTGCTCTTGAGAACCTGACTGCGCGGATTGGTGAGCCGGGCTATTCGGTCTTGATGAGCGCCGCTTCGCTGACCGGCAATCTGGATGAGAGTATCGCGGGTGAGTTTTCGGATGCACGGGCGCAGATGGATGCGGTGCCTCTGGACCTGAGTGATCTGGCCGGACAGTGGAGTTATGTTGATGACGTTCTGCGTGTCGAGCAGGCGGGCTTTACCTTGACCGAGCGGACCGATTTCCGACCCCGCTTTGAACCGTTACGCAGCGAAGGGGCGGCTTTGACACTGTTCGATAGTGTCATCACCGCCAATGCCATCTTGCGGCATCCCGCTTCGGGCACCGCAATCACCAATGTGGCCATGCGCCATGATCTTGTCACCAGCACGGGCTACGCTGATATCGGCGTTGACGCGCTGACCTTTGGCTCCGGCGGTTCCGGCCTCAGCCTTGATGACCTGACCTATCTGTCAAAAGGCATCATCGCCTACACCGAAGGCTCGGTTAGCGGGGAGGGGCGTATTGACTGGACCGCTGACGATATCACCAGCACCGGAACCTTTCGCAGCGACGGGCTGGACTTTGCCGCAGCGTTCGGCCCAATCGATAGACTGCGCGGCGAGGTGCGCTTCAGCGATCTTGTCAACCTGACGACCGAGCCGGGCCAGGTGATCGAAATCGGCGCAATCAATCCAGGGATCGAGGTTTTGGGTGGGCGCGTGCAGTTTTCCATGGTCAATGGTGAGGTAATACGGATCGAAGACGGCCGCTGGCCCTTCATGGGTGGAGAGCTGATCGTGCGCCCGGCCACGCTGCGATACGGCACCGCAGAAGAGCATCGCTATACGTTCGAGATGATCGGGCTGGATGCGGCGGAGTTCGTGGCGCAGATGGAGCTGACCAATCTTGGGGCCAGCGGGCTGTTTGACGGGACGGTGCCGATTATCTTTGATGCAGAGGGTAATGGCCGCATCGAAGATGGTTTGCTGATCAGCCGCGCGCCCGGAGGCAACGTCTCCTATATCGGTGAGCTGACCTATGAAGATATGGGCGCGATCACGAATTACGCATTTCAGAGCCTGCGCAGCCTTGATTACACGCAGATGAGCGTCGGGCTGAATGGGGATCTGGCGGGAGAGATTATCACGCGCTTCCAGTTTGACGGGGTCCAGCAGGGCGAGGGGGCCGACCGGAACTTCATCACGCGAAGGCTCGCCAAGCTTCCGATCCGGTTCAACGTGAACGTGCGCTCCGAAAATTTCTATGAGCTGGCGACCATGGTTCGCACCTTCTGGTATCCGGAAGCGCTCGGAGGCCCAGAAGATAAAGGCCTTGATCTGACCGGAGTACTGCCCGCTCGCATGATGCGAACGCCCGCACCGTCCGATACGCCGCTTCCGCCTGATCCATCACCGGCCATCAATGCAACGGCAAACGAGCCACGGCGTCCCGATGAACCTGCCGTTCAACCTTCAGAAAGCGAGCCCATGCGATGACAGATCAGAAATTGACCGGGCCTCGCGCCGATGTCACATCCCTCGACATAAAGAGAGGGGGTTGGGCGATGGGACGAGAGGCACGGAATACAGTTTGGAAAGCCGGAGCCGCGATGGCGGGGCTGGGCGCGTTGAGCGGATGTATCAATGTGGCAGCCCCCGAAGAGCCGATCGTGATCGAGCTTAACATCAATATCCGGCAGGAAGTGATTTACCGGCTCGCTGAAGATGCGGCCAATACGATTGATGAGAATGCAGACATCTTTTGATGCGCCGTATTCGCAGCGCCGCTTTTCCGGCCAATCGTGTGAAAGGGGACAGATGATGAAGAGTGTACGTACAACCATCCTTGCAGCCGCCGTTGGCGCCGCTGCGATTGTCAGTTTTGCGGTTCCGGCGATGGCGCAGCGCGATCCGGCCTATGCCGCTGCCAGAGCCAATGGCACTGTCGGTGAACGTGTGGACGGTTATCTGGGAATTGTCGGCGATGCGACGCCCGCGCTCCAAAGCATGGTCAACGATATCAATATCAAGCGCCGCGCGGTGTATTCGCGCAAAGCCGTGGAAAAAGACGCGACCGTTGAGCAATATGCGATGACGGCTGGCTGTCAGGCTATTGCCCGCACCGTCCCGGGTGAGAAGTATCAAGCGCCTTCGGGTGAATGGAAGACCCGCACAGAAGAGCCACCCGAGCGCGATCCGCGCTGTCCGTAGTTTTTCCGCAGCCCGCATGGTGTGCGGAAACAAAAATCCCCATTGCACATTCTGCACCGTCGTACAGTTGACTTGGGTTTGACCCGCTTCTAAGTGAGCGGCGCCCTTAGCGGGCAGCTCATTGCGCGTGCCTGTTACGCCTTTTAGGAAGTTAGGCATGAGTGACGAAAAACCCGCAGAGGAACCCATCGCTGAAGATGCGCGAGTTGATGCGCTCGAAAAAC
>JBARXS010000087.1:0-31894 GCA_049647465.1 Erythrobacter sp. | reverse complement strand
AAAGCAAGCCCGAAAGCAAGCGAGTCGAAACCGAGCTGACCATGACTGAGACCCCTGCCTTCCAGGACCTTCCGCCGCTGTCCGAACACGTCACGGACTATGATGAAGCGCATTTCGTCACCTATCTGCGCCTGCTTGATGCCGCTGCCGAAGGCGCGGATTGGCGCGAAGTGGTCCGACTTGTGTTTGGCCTCGATCCCGCTGACGACCCAGACGCAGCGCGCGCGATGCACGCGGCGCATGTTGAGCGCGCACGATGGATGGCGCGTAGTGGCTACAGGCAATTGATCGCGAAGGATTAATTGCGAGCCAATTTCAATTTTGTGCAATTCTAGGTAATTTCACGCTTCTACTTGTACCGCTGCCTAGAGCAGCAATGAGAAAATTCGGATACTTCCCGATTCTTCAATTCTCTCAAACGTTTCAGTCTGGCCAAGGTCCCCTCTGCCATTGGAGGTCGCGATGTCGGGAGACGGTTCCTGGCGCTCATCAGGCTATGCCGAGCGCTTCAAGACCCATGACCATGCGGATTTCGCGCAGGAGTTCCTGCGCCGCAACCCCGACTATGTGCGCGAATACAGTCAGACAGAGCATCGCGCCTTCGCCGAACCGGCAAAGGCACAGGAAGAAAGGGAGGGCCTGGCTCGGCGATGGGGCCTGAGCTTTCCCCTGCGATCCGAACAAATCCGCGAAGGATGAACCGGCGCATTGGTCGCCCGAGGTGCTGGGGACGACGATCATCTATGACGGAGCCGAAACTGCCAGATATCTGGTCAACAAACCGCATTGGCATGCTGTTCAAAGCTGCACTTGTTCCGTCGGCGTGCACCACGTTCTGACAGGACGAAAGGGTCGCTATCGCTTGTGGCAGACCGGCGTTGCTCAAATGAACCCGCCTGCGTTCCTCATACCCGACGATGCATTCGCGCCCTTGCGATCCGAGGCACTGTACCGGCTGCAGCTTGCGCTTTGCGGTCGATCGCCGCCGGAGCCGTCACCACACTTTTCGCCAAGCACCTACCAACGCCGCAGGCTGGCCAACATGCTGGCAATGCTCGATGCGCGCGAAGTCGGTGCCACCGTTCGTGAGCTTGCTTTCACTCTCGTCTATCCCAATTCGCGACTTCTTAGAGGCGCTGAATGGAAAGCCTCGGGCGAAAAACGCCATGTGCTGCGCCTCCTCAAATCGGCACTGACATTGCGCGGCGGCGGCTACCGCGTCTTTCCCGGTTTCGACCGCTCCATCTGATCGGGGTGACCGCTTGAGGCACCGTCCTTTGGTCACTCCCTCCACCGCGCCACCTTGCTCCATCTCACTCCGCAACCAGCAGCGCTGCGCTGCAGCAACTTGTCTCAAGCGGAGATATTCCATGGACGCCGTTCCCGCCCCAATCCGTCCGCGCTATCTGCGCACCCCCGATGCCGCCGTGCATCTCGGGCTTTCGCCGCGCACACTCGAGAAGCATCGCTGCTTCGGCACTGGTCCTGTCTATCGCAAGCTTGGTGGCCGGATCGTCTACCGGCTCGACGATCTCGACAGCTGGGCCGAACAGGGCCTGCGCCGCTCGACCAGCGATCCGGGCAAGGGCGTGGTCCATCCCGCCAAGCGGATAGACGGCTATTCCGGTCCCGTCCGGCGCTGAAGGTCAGGCCCATGCCCGCCCGCCAAACTTCTGCCCCGTCTCTCTCCAGCGCCGCACAGCAGCTCGATCTGTTCGTCGGGGCCGGAGGCGATATCGCGGCGCGCGATGCCCAGGACCTGATGGCCTGGCCTTTCTTCAGCCTCGCCAAGTCGAAGCGCGTCAAACCGATCGATTTTCGTATGGGCGAGGTTGCGATCCTCGTCGAAGCGACCGCCGAACACGGCATGGCGACGATCTGGGATGCCGATGTGCTGATCTGGGTGGCGAGCCAGATCGTCGAGGCGCGCGATTCCGGAAGGCCAACATCGCGGCTGATCGCCGCTACGCCGCATGAAATCCTTGCCTTCACCCGGCGCGGAACCGGCAAGGCGGGCTATGACCGGCTGAAGGCGGCGCTCGATCGGCTGCAATCAACCACCGTCGCCACCTCGATCCGCCAACTTGGTGCACGCCGCCGTCACCGCTTCTCCTGGATCAATGAGTGGCGCGAGCGTCTCGATGCCACTGGCCGCGCGCTCGGTATCGAGATGATTGTGCCCGACTGGTTCTATGAAGGCGTGCTTGACCGGGCGCTCGTGCTTACCATCGACCCGGCCTATTTCCAGCTGACTGGCGGGCTTGAACGTTGGCTCTACCGCATCGTGCGCAAGCATGGCGGCAGACAAAAGGGCGGGTGGAGCTTTGATATTGCGCACCTCCACCTCAAGTCGGGGGCGCTCTCACCGCTGAAGCGATTCGCGTTCGAAATGCGCGATATCGTCCGGCGTCAGCCGCTGCCGGGCTACAATTTGACGCTCGAGCATCAGCTAGGCCGCGAGCGACTGAATTTCGTAGCTCTGCCCGTCGATCCTTTCGATGCCGCCATGCGGCGGATCGGCATGACCCCTGTGGACATGTCTGTGTGATGTTCGGACTATCAGGAACCCACGCGCTCGGTCGATCAGGAACCGAAAGTTCGGACTATCGGGAACCGAAATCGAGCCCAAACCCGCAGAAATGCTGGGCTGCTGCGCCCCTTAACTATCCTAACAAGGAATCTTCCAGATTCCTGCTAACGGCGCAGCGCCTGTGCACAGAGGGCGCGGCGGAGCCTCCCTCTACCAATCAGTGCATTCAGGATGCCAATCCGCCGCTCACGCATGTCACCTTGATGTGGCAGCAAGGCAAACGCGAAGACTGGCTTCGCTTTGGCAAGCCGGTTGCCGAAAGGATCATTGACCGGCGAACCCGCATCGAGAGTTATGCGCCGGGTCAGGTGTTCGCTTTGGTTCGCTGGGCCTCCAATGATTACGGCACCATTCGTTCAACGCTCGATATCGTGCGCGCAGTCGCCAGCGGCAAAGCCTTCGCCACCGTGCCGCAAGTCGACCCTGGCGGCGAAATCCTGCTGTCGGTTCGAGGCTGGCCGAAGGTTCGCCAAACCTTTGAACTGATCGACGCCATCGAACAGGCCGGCCACGATCCGTGCGAAGTCGCACCCGATCACTGGCGGCATATGCACAACAGGCTGGCAGCGGGAATGCTGCCGCGCTGCTATGCAAAGAGCCGCCACCTTGCATGGCTGCGCCGCCGGAAACTGCAACCATGAAGCGGCGAACGATCCTTCTGGCAGGCACAGTTGCGGCGGCGGCACTGCTGAGTGCTGCTCTGCCCATGTCGCGCATTCTCCTCTGGAATGCGACCGCCAGCGTGCCGACCGGGCTCTACCATATTCGCGGAACAGCCAGCCTCCATGTCGGCGAGCGGGTGGCCATCGATCCGCCGCCCAGTCTGCGCACCTATCTCGCTGAGCGCGGCTATCTACCCACCGGTGTCCCGCTGCTGAAGGAGGTCGCGGCGCTGCGCGGCGACACCGTTTGCCGCCGTGGCCCCACCATCACGATCAATGGCGAACCGGCGGGCGAGGCCCGTGCGCTCGACAGCCGGGCGCGCCCGCTGCCCAACTGGCAGGGCTGCCACACCATCGGCGCGGACGAGATTTTCGTCATGAACAGGAGCGCGCCCGGCAGCTTCGACGGGCGCTACTTTGGGCCGATTGCGCGCGCCGAGGTGATCGGACGCGCAAACCCTGTCTGGACCGATGAAGCGGGCAACGGCGAGCATGTCTGGTTCGCCCGTCCGCATTTGACCCCATTCCCTAGCACCAACCCCAACGACAACAAGGAGACCAAACCATGACATGTATCGGCACATTCACCGCGCGCCCCGATGGCTTCGAAGGACGCCTGCAAACGCTGACGATCGACAGTGCATTGATCATTGTCCCTGCCGAGCCCGGCGACCCCGAGAACGCACCGGACTACCGCATCATGGCCGGCGAGGGCGATACCACCTTCGAGGTCGGAGCAGGCTGGAAGCGCGTTGGCGACAAGGCGGGCGCTTACGTCGCGGTCCTGATCGACGATCCGGCGCTCGTGCAGCCGCTCCGCGCGAATCTGTTCCAGTCGGACCCGCGCACCCATGTGCTGATGTGGTCACGCCCCTCGCGCCGCGAAGCGAAGGACTGAGCGATGCGCGACCATCCACTGGCCTTTGCGGCCTTGGCTGCATTGGCCTTCGCCTGCCCGGCTTCAGTCCATGCGCAGACAGGTTCAACCACTTCGCAAACACAGCGCATCGATATCGACGTCCATGTACGTGAGGCGTCGCAGCGCTTCGGTATTCCTGAGCACTGGATCTATGCGGTAATCCGCATCGAAAGCGCGGGCCGGACGCGCGCCGTGTCATCCGCGGGGGCCATGGGTCTGATGCAACTGATGCCCGGAACCTGGGCGCGCCAGCGCGACCGGTTTGCGCTCGGCAGCGATCCCTTCGACCCGCGCGACAATATCATGGCAGGCACGTCCTACCTGCGTGAAATGTATGATCGCTACGGCGCGCAAGGTTTCTTGGCCGCCTACAATGCCGGGCCGGGACGCTATGAGGCGTGGCTTGGCGGACGGCGTTCGCTCCCGCTCGAAACACGCCGGTATGTCGCCAAGATTGCGCCGATGCTGCAGGCGGAACGCATTTTTGTTGCAGCAACCGCGCAGCCTCAGAGCACGTCGCCCACGGCTCTGCCACGCCTGACGGATGCAGCACCGCCCGCGAACGACGCTGTCGATCCCTACGTCCCGGCAAACCCGTTTACCAGCCCGGCGGTGCCCGCACATGACCTGTTTGCGCCCGTCTCCACAGTCAGCGATCAGTGATGCCCGCAATCATGCTCTCGCGTTCGACTTCGCCCTTTCGCGAAGCTTGGGGACGTAAGGTGGGAAGCGTCAGAAAAGGGAAAGGAGGATGGCGAGATAAAAGCACCGCCGTCGGCCGGGCTGCAGGTGGTTGTTTTTATTGGGAAATATGCGCAGTCTTTACAGATGCCCTGCCGTCGCTTCTGGCGAATTCTCTCACAATTTCAACGACCAATGCGCCATCGCCCGGTTTCATTGCACATGGCTGATGATGAATTCGACGTGCGCCCGGGCCGCTCTCGGGACAGCGGTGGGGGCGCCTACCGCAAGGCCAACACGCTGGTCGGCCGCGTGCTCCAGGTGTCGCGCCGGGCAGGCTACACGCCGTTCGGTCGCAGAAGGTCGGGTGGCGGCACCGGGCAATTGGGGCGCGGCAAGCGCGCAGCGCTCCAGCGTCGCCGCCGTGCTTTCCAGCGGCGCGTCGTCATCAAAGTGCGCGTTGTCCGGCATAAAGGCACAACGTTTCGTTCCGCACCGCTCGCGCGCCACATCGCCTATCTTGAACGCGACGGTGTCACCCGTGATGGATCGGACGGTCAGATGTTCGATGCCGGGTCGGACCAAGCCGATGGCGAGGCCTTCGCCGAGCGCTGCGGGGACGACCGACACCACTTCCGCTTTATCGTCTCGCCTGAGGATGCAAGCGAGATGGCGGACCTGCGCGCTTTCACACGCGAGATGATGGAGGACATGGCGAGCGATCTGGATATTGACCCTGACATTGGGCTCGACTGGATCGCGGTCGATCATTGGAACACCGACAATCCGCATATCCATGTGCTGGTCCGGGGCGTGGCGAGTGACGGTAAGGACCTCGTGATCGACCGAAGCTATATCAGCGAGGGCCTCCGCGCCCGGGCTGAAGAGCGCGTGACCGTGGAACTCGGCCCGCGCAGCGAGCGTGATATTCAAAACGCGCTTCGGCGCGAGGTTGATGCTGAACGCTGGACTTCGCTTGACCGCCGATTGCAACGGCAACGGGACGATCTTGGCGTGGTCGATCTGCGCCCCGAGGCGGCAGGGACGCGCAAGGATCGCAGTCTGCTGCTTGGCCGTGCGCAGACACTCGAACGCATGGGCCTGGCAGAGCGTGTCGGTCCAGCCAGTTGGACGCTAGCTGCGGATGTCGAGCCGACACTGCGCGAACTGGGTGATCGCGGCGACATCATAAAGACCATGCACCGCGCCATGACCGGCCACGGTCTGACCATCGATCCCGAGCGCATCGCCTTGCATGGACGAACTGATGGCGAGCGTGTCATCGGCAGGCTCATAAAACGCGGGTTGCATAATGAATTGACCGGCGAGGCCTATGCGGTTGTCGATGGGGTGGATGGCCGCACACATCACTTACGTTTTCCTGACATCGAGCGAACCAGTGACGCTGCGCCGGGCGCGATTGTTGAGGCCAGCAACTGGACCGATCGCAAAGGACGGCAGCAGACCAGCCTACTCGTCCGGTCCGACCTTTCGATCGACTCGCAAATCCATGCACGCGGCGCGACATGGCTCGACCGGCAGCTGGTATCGCCGCGGCCCGAACCACTGCCGGGCGGGTTTGGGGCAGAGGTTCGCGATGCAATGGAGCAAAGGTCTGAATCTCTTATCGAGGAAGGCCTCGCCAAGCGTCAGGGGCAGCGCATCGTCTTTGCGCGCGGTCTGCTCGATACGCTCCGAGACCGCGAATTGGCCGACGCAGGCGAGGCCCTAGCGGCGCGCCACGGTGGTATCGCTCAGCCCGTCAATGCTGGCGATCATGTCGCTGGCATCTACCGCGAGCGGGTGACGCTGGCATCTGGCCGCTTCGCCATGATCGACAATGGTATGGGATTCCAGCTCGTCCCCTGGCGGCAGGATCTTGAACGCCATCTGGGGCAGGCCGTGGCTGGCAGGATCAACCAGCGCGGCGGCGTCGACTGGAGTTTTGCCCGCTCGCGTGGCCCCGCAATCTGAGCTTCAAAGTATCCTTCGCAATTCATGCCGCTGAGTTGCAGGCAGCAAATCGGCCACTGCCATAATCAGCTCAAGGAGACGCCGATCTTCGTCGGTGTCCGGAGCGTGATCGCGAAATTCTGGCTTCACGACCATGATGCGAACTTTCTGATTGTTTCCACCGCGAGGACGTTTGCCGAATTTGGCCAGCCATTCTTCTAGTTCTGAATACAAGCGACGGTATTCGGGCGTTCCCGGTCGAACTTCGTCGAACCAAGGCTTGAGTGCATGCTCGGTATTGCGTCCATCGAGTTTATTGTAGTTTTTGAGGTATTTCTCCGGTGATAGCTTCTCATAGCCCACAAATTTTGAAAAGCCGAAGAGCGGTGTTCCTCCATCATGCTCAAGCACATAAAATGCATGCGCCAAGCCAAGTCGATCAGCCAATTCTGGGTAGGCATCAATCTCGGCGTTTAAGCGGAGTATGGCGTCACTGACGCTTTCGAAGCTTCGTACAAGGTTCATGGCATAATCTCCTATCTAAAACTGATCTAGATGATTTAGATTCGTAGGTCAATCTAAATCATCTAAGTCCGATCTAAATGTTGGTTCTTGGGGCGCTGGCCTTTCCAATTGCCCGCCAGCATACGAATTGAGCCGGAGGCACTTGCAGAACCGAACTGCGCACGTTGAAATACCAACTCAGATCGCGAGGAAGGGATGATGTCAGCAACCAAGATACTCTGAGCCAGATCCTCGCTGCCTTCGGCCTACCCGCCCTATGCCAACGCCTGCTGGTTGTTTAGCTACCGAGCCTATGCCCCGCGCAACTTCGAAGCTGGGGAATGCCTGCAATTTAAGCAGGTGTGGCAATGACACAAATCTTGACAAAAGCACCACATGATGCATATAAACGCGTCAGGAGAAGCGATATGGCGAGTGCAGCTTTTGAACAAGTCGAAGCCCCGCGCGGACTTCAGACCTTTGCGGGCGATGATGATCGCCGCCGCCTGACCGGCGCGGCAGTGAAAGCCGTGCTGCGGCTTGTCGAAGCCTGGGGTGGCAGCAACGCCGAAGGCGCTGCGCTGCTCGGTGTGTCGGAAAGCACCTGGGACCGGATGAAGGCGGGGACCTGGGAAGGCTCGCTCAGTCAGGACCAGCTGACCCGCGCTTCCGCGCTGATTGGCCTTTTCAAGGGACTACACCTGCTGTTTGCGGACGATATGGCCGATCGCTGGCCTAAGCTTGCGAACAAGGCGCCGGTATTCGACCGGCTCTCGCCCGTGCAAGCGATGATCAGTGGCGGCATCCCGCGCATGTTGGAGACCCGGCAGTATATCGACGCGCTTCGTGGCGGGCTCTGAGCGGCAGGCCGCCCCGCCACCGGCCAGCCTTCCGACAATCCGTGAAGCTTTCGAGCGGACCATCAGGCTCGTGCCGAGCGCGCGCTTGCGCGAAGCGGTCATGTCGGCTCTTGCTGACGATGACGACGATCTTGCCGTGTTGGCGGAGATCGAGGGCGCGACGAGCGGGAGGCTGATCGCTGAAGAACGCGGGCTTGGCGGGCTGACCGCCGACGAACTGGTTCACGGCGTGCCGCATGCCAAGTTCATCAATGCCAGCTTCGCCTATGCCAAGCCGCGTGAGCCGGGTCGATTCAATCCGGCCAATCGCGGTGCATGGTATGCCGCGCTGGTCGTCGAGACCTGCATCACCGAAGTCGGCCATCATCTGACCAAGGCGCTCGCCGATGCGGGCGATTTCAACGCTGTTGTCGAATATGGTGAGATGATCGCCAGCATGTCGGGCGTGTTCATCGATCTGCGCGGCCTTCCCGATCATCCCAGCCTCGATCCCGATGCTGCCAAGGGTTACCCGGTGGGCAATGCTCTGGCGGCAGAGGCACGCGGCGAAGGGCATAACGGGATCATCTATCCCTCGGTTCGCCACGAGGGCGGAACCTGCATTGCTGCACTCTGGCCCAATGTTGTGCAGTCGGTCGCTCAAGGCGCTATGTACCGTCTCACATGGTCCGGCGCGCCGGAGTTCGCTTGGGAAGCCATATAGCCGCCCGTTTCTTTGCCTGCGC
The DNA here is from genome assembly GCA_049647465.1 of Erythrobacter sp. Taxonomy (GTDB): domain Bacteria; phylum Pseudomonadota; class Alphaproteobacteria; order Sphingomonadales; family Sphingomonadaceae; genus Erythrobacter. The sequence continues at coordinate 23,000 of JBARXS010000087.1, read as the reverse complement.
CAGACTGCGCTTCCCAAGCGTAGCGCTTGAATTGCAGACATCATTGGCTCTGCTGTCTCCCGAAAGGAGGCGCCATGTCGGCAACCAAAATTCTGTGGGGCCAGATCCTCGCGGTCTTCGCTCTGACGCTGGCAGGCATCTGGGCCAGCACACAATGGACAGCGACGGCGCTTGGCTTCCAGCCCGAACTGGGGCCCGCCTGGTTCGAGGCCTTCGGTGTGCCCGTCTATCCGCCCTATGCGATCTTCTGGTGGTGGTTCAGCTTTGAGGCCTATGCGCCGCGCATCTTCGAAACAGGCGGGATCATTGCAGCCTCCGGGGGGCTTGCTTCGGTGGTGGTGGCAATTGCCATGTCGGTCTGGCGCGCCCGCGAAATCAGGAACAGCGCCACCTATGGCTCGGCGCGCTGGGCAACCCGGGCCGAGATTACGAAAGCAGGCCTTCTCGCTGGTAAGGGCGTCGTGATCGGACAGCATGCCAATCTCTATTTGCGCCATGACGGTCCCGAACACGTTCTGTGCTTTGCGCCAACCCGCAGCGGCAAGGGCGTGGGGCTGGTTATCCCTACGCTGCTGACCTGGCCGCACTCTGCGATTGTCCACGATATCAAGGGTGAGAACTGGGACCTGACAGCGGGCTTTCGTTCGCATTTCAGCCGCGTCCTGTTGTTCGATCCGACCAATGAGGCCTCTGCGGCCTATAACCCACTGATGGAGGTGCGGCGCGGGATCAATGAGGTCCGCGATGTCCAGAATATCGCCGACGTGCTGGTCGATCCGGAAGGCTCGCTCGAGCGGCGCAACCATTGGGAAAAGACCAGCCATGCGCTGCTGGTCGGCGCGATCCTGCATGTGCTCTATGCCGAAGCCGACAAGACTCTCGCCGGCGTCGCAGCCTTCTTGTCCGATCCCAAACGCTCGATCGAAGCAACGCTTGCCGCCATGATGATGACCCCGCATCTGGGTGAAGATGGCGTGCATCCAGTCGTCGCGAGCGCAGCCCGCGAATTGCTCAACAAGTCTGAAAACGAACGCTCGGGCGTGCTATCGACCGCTATGTCCTTCCTTGGACTCTACCGCGACCCGGTCATCGCAAAAGTCACTAGGCAATGCGATTGGCACATCGCCGATATGGTTGATTCGAGCCGCCCGGTCACGCTCTACCTCGTTGTGCCGCCCTCAGACATCAGCCGGACCAAGCCGCTGATCCGCCTGATCCTCAACCAGCTCGGGCGGCGCCTGACCGAAGATCTCGCCGACGGCGCTCAGCGGCAGCGCCTGCTCCTTATGCTGGACGAATTCCCCGCGCTTGGCCGCCTTGACTTCTTCGAAAGCGCGCTCGCCTTCATGGCTGGATACGGGATCAAGTCGTTCCTGATCGCGCAATCACTCAACCAGATCGAGAAGGCCTACGGTCAGAACAACGCGATCCTCGACAACTGCCATGTACGGGTTTGCTTTGCCACCAATGACGAACGCACTGCCAAGCGCGTCTCGGAATCGCTTGGCACCGCCACCGAAATGCGGGCGATGAAGAACTATGCCGGACATCGGCTGTCGCCATGGCTTGGCCATCTGATGGTCTCGCGTTCCGAAACCGCCCGCGCGCTGCTGACCCAGGGCGAGATCATGCAACTGCCCGACACCGATCAAATCGTCATGCTAGCTGGCGCGCATCCTATCCGTTCGAAGAAGGCTCGCTACTATGCCGATCCGCGGCTCAAAAAGCGGATCGAAGCGCCGCCGATCCCGAAGCAGTCAGTCGACAAGGGAGCTGCCGGTGATTGGGGAGGCAGGATTGCGAAAGCGGTGCATCGGAAGGACAGCTCTGTTAGCAAGCCCGAGTGGCAAGATGGTCAGGCCGAGGCCGAAGGCGGAATTCGTCGCGAGCCAGAATTGCCTGAGCACGAAAACATCGCGCCATCGCCTGTGCTCGTGCCCAGTGAATTCGATTTTGAGGACAGGAGCGATGTCGACATCGCGAGCACCAATCGCCGAATGGCCGACCAGATGCGTGCCAACGCCAGGCGCGCGGCGCTTGATCCCAATGACGGGATAGAACTTTGAGCAAGGGCAATCGCATCAAGCATACCTTTCGGCTGCCTCCAGACCTCTCGCGGCAACTAGCAGACTACGCCGGGCGCAAGCGGGTATCGCAGGCATCGGTGGTCGAGGCAGCGTTAGCTTCGTTTCTCTCGCCGGATGGTTCCGAGCGGATGGAGGCGGCATTCAGTCGCCGCTTGGACCGGATTTCGCGGCAAATGGAAAAGCTAGATTATCACGTCGAGGTTGGAAACGAGGCAATTGCTTTGTTTGTGCGGTTTTGGCTCGGAGTGACACCCTCAATGCCAGACGAAGCAACAGCTGCTGCCAAAGCTGCCGGTGAACAGCGCTTTGAGCACTTCGTTGAAGCGCTGGCGCGGCGCGTTGAGACTGGCCAACGGCTCTCGAATATCGTTGATAAGATGGCCCGCTAAGCGCCCCAAAGTCGGGCATTAGAGACCAGTTGTTTACTCCCCGATATTGGACCCCAATTGGTGGGTCGGCGATTGGCACGATGTCAGGTTAACTTGGTTAATCTTCTGAACTTCGATGAGCGTGATCGTGATGTTCGCATCGGAAGCTACGCCAGTGAGTTCACTTGAACTGCCTAAATCGCAAGAAAGGGCCTTGAATGTCGGATAATCCAACATTATACATTCCCAATGTAGGAAATTAATATGAGGCAGAGATGGCGACAGTTGCCCCTCCGGCACCAGCAATCACAGCGTTCCCGAAAGGGGATGTGATTAAGGCCTTGGTCGACGAGCTTCTCGAAGTAGCTCGTACAGAAGCACAGTTGCGCGGCATGTCGTTCCCTCAGGATCAAAGCGGCGCGATGACGATGTCAGTCCCGTTGGATTCTCTGTCTGTGGTGGACACGCTTTGCGCCGTCGAACCTGTGGTGGGTTTTGAGTTGCGCGAAAGCCTCGTCTGCACTGGCGGCTACAATTCTATCGACGAAGCACTTGGACATCTCTTGCCTCGCATTGAGAAGGTCTGGGTGAAGAAGAAGACGAAGGGAACCAAGCCATGAACCACGAGGTGATCGATCAAGGCGTCGATGATGAAACGGCTCGCCGCCAGCTAGGTGACCGACTGCGCGAAGCACGCAAATATCTGGGCCTTAGACAGGACGAAGTGGCCGGTTATCTAAAGATCCCGCGCACGGCCTTGACGGATATCGAGAATGGCCAACGCAGGGTTGAAGCGATTGAACTGACACGCCTTGCTAAGCTCTATCGCCAATCGGCTGCTTATTTTACGGGAGAGGATGTGGCTTCGGCGAGCCTGCCAATTGATGTTGCGCACCTGGCCCGTCGCGTTGCCGACCTTTCAGCAGATGATCGCGCCGAATTGGGGCGGTTTGCCGAATATCTGCGGTCTCGCTCTACTGACGGAGTGACCTGATCCATGGCGCTTGACTATGAGGGCGCGGTCAGGGCGGGGGCGATGGCTGCTGGGCGCCTCCATCGCAGGCTGGAAACCCAGGCATTCATCGAAAAATACGGAGGAAATGTCGACGTTTTTGGTACAATTCATTCGCTTGGCCTGCCGCTTCTTCTACGTCCGCTCAAAGGCTTGCTCGGCGCATATCTAAGTTCGCCCGCGCCTGGCGTTTTAGTGACGACCGAGCGCCCTATGAGCATCCAACGATTTACCGCTGCCCATGAGCTCGGCCATTTCGCGATGGAGCACGAACCAAGCCTCGATGATGAGAGCATCCTGCGGCGGATGCCGATTAGTCCAGAACCTGGCAGCAAATTCGAGGAAACCGAGGCTGATGCGTTCGCCATCGCTTTCATGATGCCAAAATGGCTTATTGCACAGCACTGCGCACAGCAGAACTGGACCACGATCGATTTACGCCGCCCCAACGTTGCTTACCAGCTCTCGCTTCGCATCGGCGCCAGCTACGAAGCGACCTGTCGGACGCTAGTCCGGTACAATCTCATCACGACCTCAATCATGCGTGACTTGCTTGAGACTAAACCTCGCAGCTTAAAGGTCGACCTGCTGCTAGATTACAAGCCCGCCAATTATCGGGGCGACGTTTGGTTGTTGACCGAAAAGGACGAGGGCGCTCGCCTCGACGGAAGCCGGAACGACTTGTTCGTGCTCAAGCTCACCGAGCATAGCGGGGGCGGTTATCTGTGGGACCTTGACCAGTTGATGGCCAGCGGATTCGCTGTGGTGAGGGATGAGCGCGAGGCGTTCGATGCGGAGGCAATTGGCGGTCCTGTAGTGCGCCGGGTCACTGCGGCTCCGGAAGCGGCTCACTGCGGACGCATGTCCCTCAATGAGCGTCGTCCTTGGCAACCGGCAAGCGCCAATGCGAGTCTAACCATCGACTACGACCTGACCGGCCCAGAGCAGCAAGGCCTCTCTCGCGCCGAACGACGCCAGCTACTTGAGGCCGCCTGACGCATCATGATCGATATTGTTACCGATCTTCGGCCGCTGCTCGGCGCAGTGCGCGATCAAGGAGCACGGCCAACCTGCCTTGCGTTCGCGGCAAGCGACGCGCACGCAGCGCTCAGGGACGGTTGGTTCCCGCTGTCCTGCGAGTATGCGTTCTTCCATGCACACAGGCGAAGCGGCACCACCCCTCATCAAGGTGCAAGCCTTTCGTCAATACTTGATGCGCTTCGCCTTGATGGTCAACCCGCAGAAAACGGCTGGCCCTATCTCGATATCTTTCCTGCTGATTTGGCACATTGGGTTCCGCCGGCCAACGTTGGCCAACGATTTGGACGCAACGGAGCGGCAAATACCTGCATCATACCGTCAATTCTTGCAGCTTTGGACAGCGGAACGCCGGTGCTGCTCCTGACAATGCTTTCGCAGTCTTTCTATGCGCCTTCGAATGGGGGGCTCGTTGATCCGGCCAATAGTGAGCAACCCGATCCTGCGTTGCGACACGCTGTCGTCGCCGTCGGGCATGGGACCACGAGCGACCAAACGGCTGTCCTCGTACGCAATAGCTGGGGTGCCGAATGGGGAGAGGATGGTCACGCTTGGCTAACCGAGAAATTCTTGACGCCGCGCCTGTTTGCGACGGCCACTCTGACGGAGGACATTGATGTATCTTCCCACACCGCCGCAGCCTGATTGTGTCTCAGCCTGGCTAGAGGCTGTGCGACTTGTGAACGCACGCCCGGGTCATCATGATCACAATGTTGTAATCGACGTCGCAAACCCATTAGGGCGAGCCAGCCTGACTGATCCGGTGGTCGCTGCGGTCGACGCTTTTTTCGGAGATCGTGACACCAAGCGCATCGAGACAGTTGCAAACACGATCTTTCCGGCAGCCCTATATCGGCGATATGGCTCGCCTGCGTTCTTCGATCGGTTTCGGGACAATGTGCTGCCCAAAGTCCGCTCTCCGGGAAAGAAAAGCTGGTCGGGCTACTATTTCGAGCGGATGATGCAGCTTCCGCAGGCAAAAGGTGAACCGATCAACCAATTGACCGAAATTATCGGACGACTGAAGGATCCGAATGTACGAGCGCTCAACAAGTTCGAACTCAGCGTGTTTGATCCGGCCCGCGACGTAGACGGGTCGCCCTATGGCGGTCAGTGCCTCAGCTTCGCCAGCTTCAAGCTTATCGGTGAAAACGATGAGCGTAGGCTTACTTTGACGGCGATGTACCGCAATCATTACTACATTGAGAAGTTACTCGGAAATTTGATCGGACTTGGCCGCTTGCTCCAATTTGTGGCTGAAGAATCCGGGATTGCAATGGGTTCCCTAACGATCCTGTCCACGCATGCGACGGTCGATGTAAAGAACGGCAGATGGAATCGTGGCGACATCGACACCCTTCTAACGAGCTGCGATCAGGCGAACGCCTTGGTGCTTGCCGCATAATTTGCCCCGAGCGGAAGCTCTGGCGAGGCGTTGGGATCTTCGGTAATTCCATATAGGTCAAACATTCCATCGATGAATTCGCGTTGCCCGCCGTAACTGGGATGACGGATCGCTGTAATTGGAATGTCGAGGCCTTCGAGTGCCGTATGCGCATCACGGCCAATCGCGACAATGCGTTTTGGCTGGATCATCGCCATAAGTGCCTGCAACAGCGGCCACGTCGCTTCACGCTCAGCACGGGTATGGCAACGATTGGACATCGGGTCCCCAGCCTCATGCGGGTGAAAGGGAAAGACATTCCAGAGCATCACGGGTTTGCCGATCCGGTTGAGGACTTGCCAGACTATGGCGGCGGTCCTTTCGGCAACAGCTGGACCGTCGGTGGCACGTTCGAGTGCAATTCCTCCCATCATAGCCGAGGCCTGGGTGAGATGGATTTCGTCGGTTAACGGTACGCCTGTCCGGCGACCGCCGCGATAGCCGAGATCCCGCGCGACCCAGATGGTTTCGACCCGGACATCGAGTGCGGCGGACAGCACGCCTTCAAGATTGGCACGGCGGCGGGCAGCCGCGTCACAGCGATCATGAAGCTCGCAGCGATCGCGCCAAGGATTGAAAACCGATGGGAGATCTGCGGCTGCCAATGCCGAAACGAAGTTCTTGGGGGTCATTGCGGCAAATCCTTGATGCGAAGCTTACGGTGCTCGAAGTCAATCACGATTCGTGCATGCCGGTTCTTCTGGAGGAAGCGGAAAGCCGCATAACCCTCTAGTATTGCTTCTTCCCAAAGCCACAGCGGACAGCGATCAGCCTCATATCCGGCGACGAATTGGCGGACATGTTTGAGCATGTCCAGCGGAAGTCCGCCCCGCTTTACGCCCTCGAGGTAATTGAGCTGTTGAGCCTGACCAAAAAGCCATGACGTAAGGCCCTCTTCGATGAGGATGGCGCGTGCACCATCTTCGGCCTCGTCGAGCTTCGGGTCGCTCTTGCGCTTCAGGCGCAACAAGGCACGGATGACCGGCGACCAGCCCAGCACAGCAACATAGGCATAGTGGAATACATCGTGAAATCGATAATCGTCCTGTTCGATCGCATTGTCAGTAAGGCGGTCGCCGACATACACCCCGCGCGAACGCTGAAACACATAATCTTGGCCGCGAACTGACCGCTCGTAGACATCGATCTCCATCATGCGAGGCAATTGCTCTTCGGCATCCTTGCCATCATCAAACGGTGGCGGGTAGGTGCGCTCTCGCGGCCAACGGTCGAAGATTTTCTGCAGATTCTTGAATGCTGCGATCTCGAGTGTAACGCCGGAATCGTTCGCGGCATTGATCAAGCAACGCATGATTGCGACCAAACGAGCAGCGATTTCAGCTCTACGCCGAGTCGTGCTGCCGCCTTCAACCTGATGAGCGAGTAATCCTACCTCTCCAGCCAGTTCCAGCAGGCTATGCTCGAATGCCGGTGTCGGCTCACGGGATTGCGGCATTAGCGCCGGCTGCAATTCGTGAAGGGTCAGTGCCGCGTTGTTCCCTTCCACGAATTCAGCATCCGGTTTTTGTGCTGCTGCAGCGATATCGCTGAGATTCAGGCGATGGCGGCGTGCAAGGGCTGCCAGATACCAGAGAACGTCGCCAATCTCCTCAGTCACCGCCGGGGCATAGCCGAGATACGATGCAGCATCGCGTTGCTTTTTCTTGGCTTCGGCAAGGAGGCTGCCAGTTTCACCAAACAGACCAAGCATTGTGAAACTGACTGTACCGGAACCTTTCCTTTGATCCGTTCGTGCCGATTCTTCGGCATATTGATCAACGGTCAGCGCCTCGAAGTCGTCCGTAATCATACGCGCTTCCTCCTGTCCGTGATTGCGTCCTCGGGAACGACCACTCCGTAGGCTGCCAGAGCTCTGAGCACGACCATGCGGATAGGTTCGCGACTATCGAGCGCGCGCTGCCCCAGATCGCGCTTGGTTGCGGTTGGCACCTGGACTTGGAGATATTCGTCCCCATCGTCCGCAACTCTATTCACAATTTTCATGAAAGCATTAAATCATATTTTCATGAAATTAAAAAGCCCTTCATGCTATGTTGGCTAACTCGCGATTGATGTGCGAATGACTGCAGTTGGAATCAGGATGAAAGGCCCTCCATGAACTTCCTCAACTTCGAGAAGGCAAATCCTGACCGGCACATCTATCGGATCATGCCGCAAGATTATGTGTTTGCCCTATTTGCGAAACGTCGCAATTTTCTGAGCCGGATTCACAATTGGAAAGACAAGTTCGAGAACTTTCAACTGAAGCTTGGAGGCGTATTAGACGGCGAAGCCTTCGCCTACGGGTTTGCCGAGGACTTTGTCGGTCAGTGTTGGACGCGTGATGCTTATTCGGAAGCGATGTGGGGAATCTATGCCAACGACCCCGCAAATCGCTTCCTGCGCATTCGCTCAACGCCAAGAAAGCTCTTGAGTGCACTGGTCAAAGCACGTCCTGAAGCGGCGCAAGATCGATGCTTTCTGGGAGAAGTCGAATATAGCAGAGAAGCCGAACTGGAAGCGTGGCTGGACCGAGACAAACTTTTGAAATTGTCAGCGGTGGAATTCGCGCGATCACTGCTGATGAAACGTCGTGCCTTCCGCCACGAGCGTGAAGTTCGTTTGCTCTATTTAGGTGACAAGGAGGGCCAAGACGAGCGGGGTCTATATTCTTATCCGGTCGATCCGCACACCATGATTACCCAGATCATGGCCGATCCTAATCGCGACCGGCATCAGTGGGCCGCCGACAAGGCCCTCATTGAGGCGACGACGGGATTTAAGGGCGATATCAAACGATCAAAGATTTATGATCCTCCCGAATGGCAGCCGCCGAAATACCGAACGTCGCAATCAGTGTTCTGATTTGCGCATTTCAGATCGTAATTGTGCCAGGCAGCTTTGACCCTAAAGACGTCAGAAGCAGTCATGCCGCTAATAACCCAGGTGCTGACCTTGAAGCCGACCATGCTTCCTAGCGGGGCGATGTTGCTTGAGCCTTATCCTGAGAGATTATTCGAATCTTACTTAGTGAAGGAAGTCATGTTTTCGCGAGCAACGCATCTGATAAATGGTAACCAGCAATCTGCCTGAGCGCCTCCTTGATTCCTGTTTTGCGCGAAATATCGATAGTTGCAGCCGACAGACGCTGGAGGCTGTGCGGCACCGCAAATGTACCTGTCACACCCGGCGCTTCTAAGAGCTCGCCATGGTGCGGGTAAAGCAAAGTCAGCGCCTCACACTCGTAGAGCTGACCATAAGCCATCATCTGGTAAACATCAGTTTGGGAGATGCCCTGTTTGGCATCTTCGATTTGCGGGGAAATGCGTTTCCATTTTGTGTCGATGACCTGGACTACCCGACCGCCATCCTTGATCAATATGTCAGGCTTGGTTTGAAAGAGGCGCCGGCCATCCTCGACAGATTCCAGACAGAACAGCCGCCCGCCCTGTAAATGAACGGTCAGACCGCTGCCAACGAGGGCGCGACGCATCATCCGACCGACATATTGCTCGAACAGAGTGTTCATCTCAAAAAGTAGTGAGAACCCAGCCTGAGTGCCCATCGAAGTGGTCTGAAATCGATCGCCCAGAATAAACTTCGCAAGCGCGAACAGATCCTTCCACCGGGCATTTGTGCGGTCGAGCTGAACATCCTGCCAGCGTAGGGCGCTCACCGGAACCGACGAAACTTCGGCATAACCAAAGGCCAGTTCCGACAACCGCCTCTGATTGTCACTCGTGCGCGCAAGGCGACCGAGTCTATCGACTGCTGCCTTCATGATTTGATTCAAGGCTGTATCGCTCGAAAGCTCGTCATATCGGCAAGCAAGCTTGGACGGATCAACCGCCAGAACCGTGAACTGACGCCCAATATCGAGGCGTCCCCTTAGCGCTCGAAGGTCATCCTCACAGTCGATGTAGCGTCTGGGAACGCCCTGACGGACGGCATTCAGCAGCTTTGTGCTGAATAGCCGAATGAGGATTTCGAGTAGGCTGTCCTTCTGCCAGCCAAGTTCGGTCATCGCGCCGCCATCGATCTGGATGTCCAGCGCGACGGCAAGCAGATGCACCAGCCTTTCACGGATCAGCCCGCGCTTGTGCGCGTCGTCAGTCTCCGCAGGGAAATCGATCTTCGGCAGTACTTCCAGTGTGCAGCCTTCTCCCGCTACAATCCCGACCACCTGCCCGGCGCGCAGAGATTTTCGGCCCAGCGTCAGTATTCGTCCGCCGCTTTCACCGCCCAGCGGAGACCGCTTGGCTACGCCCGCAAGCTGGTCTGCCGCCCAGACGGGGATTTCGTCATGCCCATCGCCATATGGCAGGGACTGCCATTCGAGGACCGAGCGCTGGATCATGACAGGCCCGAGTAGGCATCCTGCGGGAATGTCGATCGAACATTCCATCGCCATCGAGAGGGTGCCTCGCCGTCCTCGTCTAGCCCGGTCGGCGGCTTGAGTTCGACCCGCTCAAGGAATCTGCTCCCATCGCGATCACCAAGAACCAGTGCAATTTTGTTCCAGTCATCGAAGAAGTATTCCGACAAGAGGGGAATGATCCGCACTCGAATGCACGCATCCACGTCTGCCCGGCTCTTGCAGGCCATAAAATAGGCGTGGCCGATCTGGTGTTCGCGATCGAACAGATACTCGATCCGCTCGTTCAACGTGCGTAACACCATGGGCAGGTCGACCCCTGTCAGCGCAGCAGCATCTTCGAGGACATCGGGCTCGGGCATCACTTCGCGGAACTCGAACCGGCGCCGCAGCGCCGTGTCGAGCAAGGCGATGGACCGGTCGGCTGTGTTCATCGTGCCGATGACGTGCAGATTGGCCGGGACTGAAAATTCTTCGCCGGAATATGGTAGCTTGACGTTTAGAGCGTTGGGCTGCCCGGCACGCTTGTCCTGCTCCAACAGGGTGATCAGTTCGCCGAATACCTTGGAGATGTTGGCCCTGTTGATCTCGTCGATGATGAGCACATAGGGTTCCGGCTCACCGCTGGTTGCGACGGCATCGCCGCCAGACGCGACTATCTGCTCGAGCGCATCCCAAATCACCTGCCGCCCCTGCATCTGGTATGCGGAAACTTGGCTAAGCTGTTTCTTGTAGATGCGTTCCCGCGGCAGGCTATCTTCTGTGTGCCACAGCCAGCGAACGCTGCGGCGGTGATTGTATTCGCCGTCCGGTCCGGGAACGAAGCGATAGTCGCTGGTCACTTCGGCAACGGCGCGGAACTTCATGTTGCCATCCGAAATGACAATCAGCGATCCGACCTCCATGTTGCTGCGGAAGGTATAGATCTGCGACATGTTGGGGTCGTTGCCATGAGCATCAGGATGGTCTTGCCGCCAGCGCTCCTTGATCGCCTCCCAATCGTCGAACCGCTGATCCGACCAGTCGACTTCGCCGCCCCATCCAAGGACCACGTAGCCTCCCTCCAGCGCGCCTTGGTAAATGGCATCATCTTCGGATGCCCAACTCCGGCCGAGCGACATCTTGAATATCTTTCGGCTTCCATCGAACGGCGGAAGATCATGCGAGAGCGCGCGGCCCTTGTTCTCGCCTGCGACCCGCGCCATTTCCTTGAACACACCATCGCGTGCCACCAGTGAGAAGCCCGTAGTGTCGGGCGAGCCTTCGTCACCGGTTTCTGCCTGCTGTGGCCGAAGCCCCTCGACGAAGTCTTCGTAGCTGAAACTTTGATGGAAAGTTACGAATCCGATCCGCCCCTTGCGGGACAATTCCTGATAGCGCAGCATCAATTCTTCGCGATCGGCGGGGACAGTGCCATCGCACAGCCGCACCGCCTCGCTGGCCGTGGCATAGGTCTTGCCGGTGCCGGGCGGGCCATAGAGAATCAGGTTGGTTGGTGTTGTCCCTATCGCGGGTTTGCCTTCGGTTGCCGGAGCCATCTCGCCCCCTTTCGTGCTCACGATCTCAAAGCCTAATCGCTGCAAGATCCCGTTTGCGGCCTGCTCTCCATAACCGCCGTAAAACTCCTTGGCGCTTTGCGGCTTGCCCTCCGGCATGAAGCCATAGGCCGCGCCGACGATTGCCTTGGCCGGGAACAGGAACCCTTCAGGCTCGCGCCGCGTCCAATAATCGCGAGGTTTGCCGAACCGGTATTTGGCCAGAAAGGCCTCGACGCCGATCTCCTCGCACTCGTCCATGGCCTCTTCAACCGCTTCGCGCGTCAGGTCCGACACTTCTGGCTCCTCCCAGTTTTCTGCCATGGCAACCCAGATGAAACCTTGCACATCGGTCAGGCTGCCGGTCCGCCAGTTCCAGTCATCGAGCTGGTCACGAATGCGGTTCATCGCCCACTGGAATTTCTCGAATTCCGCCAGCTCAAATTGCGGAGAGGCGAAGAATTTATGCCCCATCGAGGCCTTGCCGAGCCGGTCGAAAGTGCGGACCTTGAACCAGCAGGCATCATTCACATTGACCGTGCCGTAGACCGAGATCGCAATGCTGAGCACCTCGCCTCGCCGCATACCCGGCAGGCCTGCTTGCTTCAGGCTTTCAAGCTCACGGGCACAGTCCAGCAAGCCTTGGTTGTCACCCGCTTCAAGGCGCGCGAGGCGGGCAACCGTTTCGTAGAAACGGGTCTGGAGATTGGCATGTGCCTTGGAGATTTCTGCCTGCGTGCGCCAGCTGAGCGGAAGGCCCTGCTGTGTGCCCTGCACCAGCGCCTTGTAGACTGCGCGGCCGCATTCTTCTTCGGTCTGGTCGAAATTGGTGGCAGCGGCGATCACGCTGTCGCGCGCATCGCGCTTGTAGCTGCCCTCGGTTTCCCAGAACTGGCCGATCTCTTCCGCGAAGCCTGCGAAGTCGGGCATCCGTTCCTTGAACACGCCCATCATGCGGTTCACTTCAGAGAAGAACTGATCATCCCCCAGCTTTGGGGTTCGGGGTTTTCGGCCAGCCTGATCATCGTCGCGATATCGCTGATAGAAATTCAGGGTGGCCCGGTAACTTGCTAGGTTGGAATAGAGGTCGCCATCGATTGGGAGCTTTGAAGGGTTGGCTGCCTGATCGCGCTTGTCCTGAGCGGAGTATTTCAGGGTCGCAGCGATGGCCGTGAACTTGTCTCGGTCAAAGTGCTCGTCCAAATCGCCATACGCCTGATCGAGTCGCCGGGCCTGGGCCATCTGGGTGTTGACGGTATTTTCCGCATACCCCGCCCGGTTCAGCCACAGCTTGAAATCATCTTCCCTCATTGGCTTGTTTCACCTGTCATGCCGCATACCGCCCATCCTTCAAACGCCGGGCCATGCCGATGCCAGCCAGCGCCTCGAGCACGGGACGGACAGTGGCGGCGCGTTTTCCTTTGAAGGAACGGGCAACGTCCTGCGGTGCGAGCGGCGTTTGTGCGGTCGAGAGTATCGACTGCACTGCGCTGACCTGTTCGGGCAGCGTTCCTGGCCATGGGATGATATTGTCCGGCACATGTTCGGCTGCGAGCACAGGCTTAGCCGGTTTGACGCCTGACCCGGTGTCGAGCCAATCGTCGGACGGCGGGTTCTGATATTCGGGGCGCAGCCAATGGATCAGGCCACGGGCTTCCTCGGCGGCGCGTTCCTTGTTGAGCGCAACGAGGAGGATGAGGATTTCCTCATCTGAGAGGTCAGCGGGCCAGCCATAGGCTTCGGCGACCAGCGCATCGATGGCATCGTGGTGTTGGCGGATCAGAGTGACGAGCCCGCGATCATGCATGTCGCGCTCGGCCTCGGTCAGCGCGCGACCCTCCCGCAGGGCTTCCAATACGTTATAAAGCTTGGTGAGGGTCAGGTCTTCGTGCTCGGCTAGCACCCGCTTGCGCAGGGCATCGAGCGCCTCAGCCTCGGCACGGATCTTGTCCTTGAGCGGTTCGGGGACTTCGGCGGGGAATGGGAAGGTGGTCGCGCACTTGGTATTATAGACGGGTGTGTTCCCAACGCCATGTCGGCCACCAATGCGCGCGGAAAAAGTGGCGTGAGCTTGAGAACTTAAAACTCCGAGCACATAGGCATCGTCGGATGCCACGCAACGAAGCTTCTGGTCGGGCAGGACCGATGAAGGAAGGAACACGAAATATCTTATGGGAGAGTTTTCGACTGTCGCGATATAGCGGTCGATGTTTCGGACGCCATTTCGCAGGCCATCTCTTGACGCCTCAAAACGCCACCATTCATTACGAAGCCGAAGATTTCGCTCTTGGCTTCGCTCGGGCTTTGTATGGGTCACAAGGTACTGGAATGCTGCTTCCGAAATCTGTCGAACGGCCGCTTCGGAGGTGCAGTCGTTAAAATCCAGCACCCTAACCCGCCGTGGTCGGCGCGCAACATCCTGACCATTCAAGTAACTCGGTGCGTACCGCTCCATAGTGACTGCATCGGAAAAGAGCCCAACCGCAACATCTTCAGTTACCACCAACGTGGTAGCGTATGGCTTCATACCAGCATGAGAAAGGTCAGACCACGACTTGAGTTCGACAACCCCATCAATTTCGACCGACGGGGACAAATCCGGTGTGATTGACCTACGAATTTTAATATTCAAATCACCTTGTTCCAAGATCGTGCCATCGGAAACACGACTCTTTGGATCGTCATGATCTGGCGCGAGCATTAACCGCCTTTGCTGGCCCTTATCCTTAGACACGACTGTAAAGGCGACGCGCACGCCTGCTTCAGCATCCTTGCCTGCCCACGGGTGATCTGGGATCGCGAAAGTTATGTGAAGGTCGTTGGCCAGCGCATTTGCGGTGACCTTGCGGTTTTGCTCCATTCGAACTCGGCTAGTTGTAATCAAGCCAAACTCGCGAGCACCGGCCCGAACGCTGTCAGCTGCGAGCTTCCAAAAGTACATCACCAGATCAACGTTGCCGGGGACATTGGGATGGCTGTCGCGCAGAGCGTCGGCATAACCGTCGCCCAGTAGCTCTCGGGTTTCACGGCTCGAAACGAAAGGCGGGTTTCCGACAACGAAGTCCGCCTTTGGCCACTTAGCCGCGCGCGGCTTGACGTAGCGGTAGACGGGAACGAGCGCAGTCTCGTCTGGCACCTCGATACCTGTGACAGGGTGCTCCTTCATCGTCTCGCCATCCCAACGAGTGACCGGGTTTCCGGCCTCGTCCTGCTCCGCAACTTTGTCGTCATAGTCGATCAGGGCATCGCGGTTTTCGATGGTTTTCACATCGCGCAGAATCGGTTCGGGTGGGGTGCGGTCGGCACCGTTCACCTTGAAGTGCCATTGCAGATAACCGATCCACAGGACCAGTTGGGCAATCGCGGCGGCGCGCGGGTTTATCTCGATCCCGAGGAAGTTTTCCGGGGTGATGGTGTGGCCGGTGATCTCGGCGACATATTGGTCGTCGCCCAGCTCCACCAGCAGATCGAGCACTTCGCCTTCCAGCTCCTTCATCCGCGCCATGGCGACATAGAGGAAGTTTCCGGTGCCGCAGGCAGGATCGAGCACTTTGGTTTGGGCAAGCCGGGAATGGAACGCCTCGACAAAAGCCTTGGCCTCCTCCTCCTTCCCCTCTTCGATCAGGGTCGCCGCGGCTCCGCGCACCCCGTCCCAATCGGCGCGCAGCGGCTCCATAATCGTGGGGCCGATCAGCCGCTCGACATATGCGCGCGGGGTGTAATGCGCGCCTAGCTTGGCCCGCTCCTTGGGGTTGAGCGCACGTTCTAGCAGAGTGCCGAAGATGGCCGGCTCCACTTCGGTCCAGACGTGTTCGCCCGCCTTGATCAGCACTTCCAGCTCTTCTGCATCCAGCGGGATCGCGGTGCGTTCTTTGAACAGATAGCCGTTGAACTTCTTCAGCGGCACGCCCAGCGCAGGTGAGAACTTGCCCCTGTCCATCGCCGCCCACAGTGCGGAAAGTTGATGCTCCAGATGTTCGGGGTGGGCGCGCTGGTTCTTCAGCAGGTTGGTGAAGCTCTTTTCCGGGATCAGTCCGCTGTCTTCCGCGAACATTGTGAACAACACCCGCATAAGGAAACCGCTGGTGGTCTCGGCGTTATAGCCGCGCTTCTCAAGGCGCCGGGCGACAGTGGCCAGCAGATCAGCAATATCGCGGGTGACGCGGGCAGCGCGGGCAGCGGGGTCGAGGCTCTTGGGATCGGTCCAGATAGCGCGGAGCCGCTCTCGCACGGCTTCGTCGTGCAAATCCTCCAACATGATCCGGTAGCGCGCCCGGTCGGGGAACTGGGCATAGGCTTTGCCGGTCCCGGTAAAGTCGGCATAGACCTCAATACAATAGCCGATGTCGGTGACGAGCAAGATCGGCGGCCAGCCATGATCGATGGGAAGGGCCTTGGCATAGCGTTCGGCCTGGCCCTTGGCCTGCACCATGGCCTTGGCCCATCCCGGCGTGCCGCGCCGCGCGGTGCCGCGTTTAACGCGGGTGCTGGCCGTCTGGCCGAAGATATCGAGATCGTCTTCGCCTTTGTCGGCCGCCGCCCGGTCAGCCTCGCTGCCCTGCTTGGCCTCGAGAATGAAACAACCGCGCTTGTAGCAATCGATGCGGCCAAAGCTCTGTGTGCCATCGCCATTGTCCTGAAAGACGCGGCGTTCGAAAACGTAATCATTATGCACGTCATCAGTGCGGCTGCCGGTGGGCGGTTCTACCTCTAGCAGATTGCACAGGCCGTTGATGAAGCTCTGCGTATTGGCAAGCTCACTGCCGCCGGTATCGCGCCACTGGGAAATGAATTTGTCGATATCGGCAGGGCTGGTCATCGGGAACACGATAAAGCACAGCCGCATCGCAACGGCAACGCGACTTGTGTTGCGATGACAATTATCGATCTAATTGAAATCGGACGAGTTCATCCCGAATAGCAAGTTGAATTCGGATTATTAGCGCGTTTGACTGACCGGCCCGTTACGCCAGAGATACTTTGGCTACGCTGCGCTTTCCTCGCAGCAAAAGCTTGTTGCCTGACAGCATTCTGATGTCCTTTTGATCCGCCTCGCAAGCGCAGCCGGTGGTCGGTTGCCGCAATCAGAGGCAGCCCATGAGCGTCACTCCGATCCGATCCGAAGCATCGTCGCGCGGCGCGCGCATGTTGCGCACGGCTTTGGGCGTAGAGATTGCTCGCTGGCTCGAAGAACCCGCAGTGATCGAGGTCATGCTCAATCCCGACGGTCGCCTGTGGGTCGACCGTCTGGGCGAAGGCCTTGCCGCAACTGACTGCCTTATGGGCGCCGCCGATGGCGAGCGCATCATCCGTCTGGTCGCGCATCATGTCGGTGCCGAAGTCCATGCCGGAGCGCCGCGCGTATCGGCGGAATTACCCGAGGGCGGTGAGCGTTTCGAGGGACTGCTGCCACCCGTGGTTGCCGCGCCCAGCTTTGCCATTCGCAAGCCTGCCGTCGCGGTGTTCACACTCAATGACTATGTGGCGGCGGGCATCATGGCAGACTGGCAGGCCGATTTGCTCGCTGACGCCGTTGTGTCGCGGAAGAACATTCTGGTTGCTGGCGGCACATCGACTGGCAAGACAACGCTCACCAATGCGCTGCTGACCGAAGTTGCTTCCGGCTCTGACCGCGTCGTCCTGATCGAAGATACGCGCGAACTGCAATGCGCCGCGCCCAACCTCGTCTCGCTGCGGACCAAGGACGGCGTTGCCACCTTGTCCGATCTGGTCCGCTCAGCTTTGCGCCTGCGGCCCGACCGCATCCCGACAGGAGAAGTGCGCGGCGCAGAGGCCCTCGACCTACTCAAGGCCTGGGGCACCGGCCATCCGGGCGGGATCGGCACGATCCATGCCGGGACCGCGCTCGGCACGCTGCGGCGGCTCGAACAACTGATCCAGGAAAGCGTGGTCACCGTGCCGCGCGCGCTGATCGCCGAGACCATCAACGTTATCGCTGTGCTGGTGCGCGACGGCACCGGACGGCGGCTGGCTGAATTGGCCGAGGTCCGCGGGCTCGATGCAGTCGGTGAATATGTCCTCGCGCCGCTTTCCCCCACTCAAGGAGACCCTTCGTGATTCACATTCTATCGCGCACGCGTTCGCGCCTGTCCGCTCTTGTTCTTGGCAGCTTTGTCGCACTGGCCGCCGCGACACCCGCCCATGCCGCCGGTTCGTCCATGCCCTGGGAAGCGCCTTTGCAGGCCATCCTTGAATCCATCCAGGGCCCGGTTGCCAAGATCGTCGCGGTGATCATCATCATCGCCACCGGGCTGGCGCTGGCTTTCGGTGACACATCGGGCGGGTTCCGGCGGCTGATCCAGATCGTGTTTGGCCTGTCGATCGCCTTTGCCGCATCGTCTTTCTTTCTCTCCTTCTTTTCCTTCGGCGGCGGAGCGCTGGTCTGATGGAGAGCACCGCTTCCGGCCTGCCCAATGGCTTCGTGGTCCCGGTCCACCGCGCGCTGACCGAGCATATTCTGCTTGGCGGCGCACCGCGCGGGCTCGCCATCGCCAACGCGACGCTCGCGGGAGCCATCGGGCTTGGCTTGCAGCTCTGGATCGCAGGACTCGTTTGCTTCGCGCTCGGCCACATGGTGGCGGTCTGGGCAGCGCGGCGCGATCCGCAATTCGTGGATGTGGCCCGGCGGCATCTGCGCTTTCCTGCCCATTGCGGAGTGTGAGGGATGTTCTCGCTGCGCGAATATCGAAACAAGGCCGACCGGCTCGCGGATTTCCTGCCCTGGGCAGCGCTGGTCGCACCCGGCGTCCTGCTCAACAAAGACGGCAGCTTTCAGCGGACAGCGCGCTTTCGCGGACCCGACCTCGACAGCGCAACGCCTGCCGAACTGATTGCCACCACCGCGCGGCTCAACAGCGCACTCCGGCGTCTGGGGTCTGGCTGGGCGATCTTCGTCGAGGCAGTGCGCCGTCCAGCGCTCGACTATCCGGTTTGTGACTTTCCCGATCCGGCATCGGCACTTGTCGAGCGCGAACGCGCTGCGCAGTTCGTTGAGGAAGGCGCGCATTTCGAGAGCCGCTATTTCCTGACCTTCCTGTGGATGCCGCCCGCCGAAGACGCCGCACGTGCTGAAAGCTGGCTCTACGAGGGCAAGGCGGAGAAAGGCATCAATCCGCGCGAACTGCTCGAAGGCTTTGTCGACCGGACCGACCGGCTGCTGCGCCTGTTCGAAGGCTTCTTTCCGGAAGCCCATTGGCTCGATGACGGCGAAACGCTGACCTATCTGCACAGCTGCATTTCGACGCGGGCGCAGTCCGTCCGCGTTCCCGAAACCCCGATGCATCTCGATGCGCTGCTTGCCGACGAGCCGCTCACTGGCGGGCTTGAGCCGCGTTTGGGCAAGGCACATCTGCGCACGTTGACAGTTATCGGCTTTCCGAGCGTGACCTTTCCCGGCCTGCTCGATGAATTGAATGCGCAGGGGTTTGCCTATCGCTGGTCGACCCGGGCGATCATGCTCGACAAAAGCGATGCGACACGGCTGCTGTCGAAGATCCGCCGCCAATGGTTTGCCAAGCGCAAATCGGTCGCCGCGATCCTCAAAGAGGTGATGACCAACGAGGCTTCGGTCCTGGTCGACACCGATGCGGCCAACAAGGCCGAGGATGCCGATACAGCCTTACAGGAACTGGGCGCAGACCATGTCGGGCTCGCGCTGGTCACGGCCACGGTTACCGTCTGGGACGAGGATGCCGCTCTCGCAGCCGAAAAGCTGCGGTTGGTCGAGAAGGTCATTCAGGGCCGCGATTTCACCAGCGTGACCGAAGGCATGAACGCGATTGAGGCCTGGCTCGGATCACTGCCCGGCCATGTCTACGCCAATGTCCGCCAGCCTCCTATCTCGACGCTCAATCTGGCGCATATTATGCCGCTCTCGGCGGTCTGGGCCGGGCCAGAGCGCAATGCGCATCTTGATGCACCGCCGCTCTTCTATGCGAAGACCGAAGGCTCGATCCCGTTCCGCTTTTCGCTTCATGTGGGCGATGTTGGACACAGTCTGGTGGTCGGCCCAACCGGCGCGGGCAAGTCAGTGCTGCTCGCCATGATGGCGATGCAGTTCCGCCGGTATAATCGCTCGCAAATCTTCGCCTTCGATTTTGGCGGCTCGATCCGAGCGGCGGCGCTCGCCTGCGGCGGTGACTGGCAGGACTTGGGGTCAAGCCTTTCAGAGGACGGCGACGAGGCCGTGATGCTGCAACCGCTGGCGCGGATCGATGAGCCGACGCAGCGCAATTGGGCGTCGGAATGGCTGCAGGCTATCCTTGCTTCCGAAGGCGTTACCATCGATCCGGTCACCAAGGACCATCTCTGGTCGGCGCTGACCTCGCTGTCGACCGCGCCAATTGCCGAACGCACGCTCACGGGCCTCGCCGTCCTGCTCCAATCGCAGGGCTTGAAGCAGGCACTCGCGCCCTATTGCATCGGCGGTCCGTTCGGTCGGCTGCTCGATGCCGAAAGCGAGCGGCTTGGCGAAGGCAGTTTCCAGGCATTCGAAACCGAAGGGCTGACCGGATCGGCAGCGGCACCCGCCGTCCTCTCCTATCTCTTCCACCGGATCGAAGGGCGGCTCGACGGATCGCCCACGCTGATCATCATCGATGAGGGCTGGCTGGTGCTCGACAGCCAGGCCTTTGCCGCGCAATTGCGCGAATGGCTCAAGACCCTGCGCAAGAAGAATGCGAGCGTGGTGTTCGCAACGCAGAGCCTTGCCGATATCGAGAGTTCAGCGATTGCGCCCGCAATCATCGAGAGCTGTCCAACTCGCATCTTCCTGCCCAATGAGCGCGCGGTCGAACCGCAAATCCTGAGCATCTATCGCCGCTTCGGCCTCAATGATCGCCAGATCGAAATCCTGAGCCGAGCGACCCCCAAGCGCGACTATTACTGCCAGTCAGCGCGCGGCAACCGCCTGTTCGAATTGGGTCTGGGCGAGGTCGCGCTCGCTTTCACCGCAGCCTCGTCCAAGAGCGACCAACTTGCCATTGCGCGCATAGTGGAGAGCGAGGGCCGCAGCGGCTTTGCCGCCGCCTGGCTCAGACATCGCGGCCTCGACTGGGCTGCCGACCTGCTCGGTGCCCCCGAACAATCCTCCCTTACCCTCAGCCCCCAACAAGGAGACCTCCCATGATCCACCGTAAATACGTCCGCAGCATTTTGACCGGTGTCGCGCTCGCCTGTGCAGGCTCCGGCGCTCTCGTGTCCGCGCCTGCCCACGCGCAGTTCGGCGGCATTGTCTATGATCCGTCGAACTATGCCCAGAACGTGCTGACCGCCGCGCGCACGCTCGAGCAGATCAACAATCAAATCCGCATGCTGCAAAACCAGGCCAACTCGCTCGTCAACGAGGCGCGCAATTTGCAGAGCTTGCCGCTTACAGTACTCCAGCCCCTGCAGGACCAGATCCGGCAGACGCAGCAATTGCTCCAGCAAGCGCAGCGCATCGCCTATGATGTGCGCGAAATCGAAACCACCTTCGATGCCCAGTACAAGAATATTCCGCTGGGTGCCTCGCAGCAGGCGATGGTCAATGGCGCTGAGGCACGCTGGCAGAACAGCGTCGCCGGGTTCGAAGACGCCATGAAAGTCCAGGCAGGCGCGGTCGCCAATATCGAAGGCTCACGCGAAGCGGTCGGCAATCTGGTCAGCGCCAGCCAGTCAGCCACCGGTGCCTTGCAGGCCGCGCAGGCAGGCAACCAGCTGCTGGTGGTGCAAGCAAGCCAATTGGCCGATCTCACGGCCACGCTGGCAGCGATGAGCCGGGCGCAGGCGCTCGACGCTGCCGAAAGCGCGGCGGCCAAGGCGCAGGCGCGCGAACAGCTGCGGCGCTTTCTGGCCAATCGTCCGCGCTACCTGCCCAGCGGGCAAAAGTGATCCGCCATGGATAGCAAGCTCCTCGCGCGCGTCGGTGCCGCCGTCTTCGTCGGCCTCGCCTTCGCAATGACGCTCGTGCAGATGCGCGAGGAGCCTGCCACGCGCGCGGACCCCGTGCCAATCGCATGGGTGCCCGACGGCGACCCGCTGCCCTTACAGATCAAGACCTGTGCAGAGATGGGCGAGTTGGCGCTGTCCTCACCCGATTGCCGCGCGGCCTGGGCCGAAAAGCGCCGCCGTTTCCTGGGCGTGGATTATCCAGATGCCTACTCCGGGCTCGCTGACCCTGCGCCGCCAGACGCGCCTGACCTCCCGATGCCAGCCCCGGTTGGCGACCAACGAGGGGAGAACTGACATGGGCGGCACCGGCGTCGTCGATCGCTTTCTGGCGATCTTCTCCCAATATATCGACAGCGGCTTCGGCCTGCTGTCTGGCGAGGTCGTGTTTATCGCGACCACGCTGATCGTGATCGATGTGACGCTGGCAGCGCTGTTCTGGAGCTGGGGCGAGAATGACGACATCATCGCCCGGCTCGTCAAGAAGACGCTCTTTGTCGGCATCTTCGCCTATATCATCGGCAATTGGAGCGCGCTCGCCAACATCATCTTCAACAGCTTTGCAGGGCTAGGCCTCAAGGCGAGCGGGTCGGGGCTGGGTGCCGCCGACCTGCTGCAGCCAGGGCGGGTCGCCCAGGTCGGAATCGATGCCGCCTGGCCGCTGATCGAATCCATCGCCGATCTGATGGGCTATGTCGGCTTCTTCGAGAATTTCCTGCAGATCATCATTCTGCTCCTCGCCTGGGCGGTGGCGATCATCGCCTTCTTCATTCTTTCGATCCAGCTCTTCGTGACACTGATCGAGTTCAAGCTGACCACGCTGGCTGGTTTTATCCTCATCCCTTCCGGTCTGTTCGGCAAAACCGCCTTCCTGGCCGAACGCGTGCTCGGCAATGTTGTGTCGTCAGGCATCAAGGTGCTGGTGCTGGCCGTCATCATCGGCATCGGCTCGACGCTCTTTGCCGAGTTCACCAGCGCGATACCCGGCGAGCCAACCATCGAGGATGCGCTCGCCATCGTGCTTGCAAGTCTGACCCTGCTTGGCCTCGGTATATTCGGTCCCGGCATCGCCAACGGCATCGTCGCTGGCGGGCCGCAATTGGGAGCCGGCGCTGCAGCAGGCACCGCCTTGCTGGCGGGCGGCGCGGCGGTGGGCGGTGTCGCCGGAGCCAAGCTGGCTGGCGGAGCGGTGG
>JBARXS010000086.1:0-10257 GCA_049647465.1 Erythrobacter sp. | reverse complement strand
TCGCTTGCAGGCGGCGCAGTTGCCTGGGACAAGACACCCCATTTCGCCCATCCTGCGCGCCCCGCGTTTACCTCCAAGGCCGATAGGGGTTCGGCATGATCGGTTCGGAGCGCGACGCGCTGATCGACCTTGTGAGCACCGACAAAACGCCGAGCCGGCGCGGTGGCCCAATCGCCATGTTCGGCCTGCTAGTGGCCGCGTGGGTGTCTGGCCGGGTTATCCTGTGGGAGAGCCCTTTTCCGACTGGCAACCTGATTGAACAGGCGGAACAATTGCTTGCCGCACCTGCGCTGCCAACTGTTGGTGAAACGGATCGGGCTGTGGCTCAGGCATGGCTGCCCGATCGCGGTCCCGCCCTGATATTCGCCGGAGGGCAAGCGGCACAGGCCGGTTTTGGCGCCATCGCGTCAGGCCCTTTCTCTGGCCCTGTCTCCGGTCTTGTTCCGGCCGATCTTCCCAAGACAACCGGGCACACTCGCATGGCAAGCGGCCATCTCGCTCTTTATCATGCTGCTATCGCTGCTGACTGGCGCGGAACCCGGCGCGCGGGCCGCGGTGATTACGCGTCTGCCTTGATCGACCAACCTGCGCGGGGTGTCTCGCCGACCAGTCCTCTGATTCCGGCTGCAAGTGATCGGGGTTCCGGCAAGGCGAGCATGGACCGCTGGACGCTTGATGCATGGGCTTTCGCACGCCAGGGGTCCGGGTCCGCGCCAATCTCGCAAGGTCGCGTTCCTGTCTACGGTGCCAGTCAGGCCGGAGCCATTTTGCAATTCAGCGCCGCACCGCAAAGCAAGCATGATCCGC
Organism: Erythrobacter sp.; assembly: GCA_049647465.1. Lineage (GTDB taxonomy): Bacteria > Pseudomonadota > Alphaproteobacteria > Sphingomonadales > Sphingomonadaceae > Erythrobacter. Next base: position 9,450 of record JBARXS010000086.1, on the reverse strand, counting down.
GGGCTTATGTGCGGGCCTATCGCGCTTTGATTGACCGTCCTGAAAACGAAGTGGCTGCCGGTATCTCCGCGCGCCCCTTGCCGGGTGTTCCCGTGCGTGTGAGTGCCGAGATACGCGCGACAGATAATCGCTTTGGCAGCGATGTCCGGCCCGCCGCCTTCGCCATTACGGAACTGCCGGCATTCTCGTTTCCGGCGAACATCTCAGCCGAAGTCTACGCCGGTGCAGGTTATGTCGGCGGCATTGCCGACACCGCCTTTGTCGATGGGCAGGCGACTTTGACCCGGGAAATGGTGCGCTTTGGATCCGATGGCAAAGATTCCGTCAGGCTGAGCATTGGCGCAGGCGCATGGGGAGGAGCACAACGCGATGCAGAACGGCTGGATGTTGGCCCGACAATGCGGCTTGATCTGGCCGTGGGTGATGTTCCCGCACGCGTTTCGCTGGACTGGCGCGAGCGGATTGGCGGCGATGCGGAGCCGGTCTCAGGCCTGGCAGCGACGCTTTCCACCCGCTTCTGATCCCCTCTGAAGTCCATTCCCGAGTGGCGATCCTGCCACCATTGCGGTGACAAGCGGGGACGCGTGCAAACCGCGCCTTCCAAGGAGCCCGCCGCTGCGGTAATCGCTGCACTGCAATGGATGTGTACCTCCCGATAGCCAACCTTTCGGTAAACGGCCTTTTCATCGTCCTTCTGGGCGGGTTGACGGGTATCTTGTCTGGGCTGTTTGGTGTTGGCGGCGGATTTCTGACGACACCCTTGCTTATCTTCTATGGCATCCCGCCCACGGTGGCCGCCGCTTCGGCAGCGACGCAGGTCACCGGCGCAAGCGTTTCCGGCGTGCTTGCTCATTCGAAAACCCGTGGTGTCGATTATCGCATGGGCGGCGTGATGGTTGCGGGCGGAGTGGTCGGCGCGCTCGTCGGAGCGGGGCTGTTTCGCCTGTTGCAAAGCCTCGGGCAGATCGATGTCGTCATCAACATTCTGTATGTCCTGATGCTTGGCACAATCGGCGCGCTGATGATGCAGGAGGCGCTGGCCGCGTTGTTGCCCAAGGTGGGCGCAGAGGCCAGCAATCAGCCGCGCAAACGCCGCCATCACCCGCTTGTCGCCGGACTGCCCTATCGCTGGCGGTTCTATGCCTCGGGCCTCTACATCTCCCCGCTCGCGCCGTTGATCCTTGGCGCGCTTGTAGGGGTTCTCACCATGCTGATGGGTGTGGGCGGCGGCTTCATGCTGGTCCCTGCGATGCTGTATATTCTGGGAATGAGCGGTAATGTCGTGGTCGGCACATCCTTGTTCCAGATTCTGTTCGTGACGATGGTAACCACCATGACCCATGCGCTCACGACCAAGGCTGTCGATATCGTGCTGGCGGGGCTCCTGTTGCTCGGCTCGGTACTGGGTGCCCAATTCGGGACGCAGATCGCGATGAAAGCGCGGCCTGAAGTGTTGCGACTGGTGCTGGCGGGCATCGTTATCCTTGTTGCTCTGCGGATGCTGTATGGTCTCGGCGTGCAGCCGGATGAGATTTACACCGTGGATCTGCTGTGATGGGCGCAGCGAATACGCCGCGCGCGTTGTTCCTGATCGCGGCCCTGTTTTGTCTGACCGCGCAAAGCGAACCGATCCTTGTGCCCGAGGTCAGCGAATCCCGCATCGAAGTGCGCCAGGGCTTCACCGGAGCGGACCTGCTGCTTTATGGCGCTGTTGTGGCACCGCGAGGCCGCACGGTTGAATACGATATCGTCGTCGTTCTCAAAGGCCCCGCTCAGCCCATCCGCCTGCGCGAAAAGGACCGCATCGCCGGCATCTGGATGAATGCCGGAGCCACCGATTTCCGCTCCGCCCCGTCCTTCTTCGCGGTTGCGTCCTCCAGGCCGGTTGACGAACTGGTGGATGAACGCACTGCCGCCATCTTTGAGCTGGGCACACGGTTCATCCAGCTTAGCCCCGTGGGCGAGATTGAGCCCGAGGAGCAGGCCCGCTTTGCCCGCGGTCTCGTTGATCTGCGCCAGCGCGAAGGGCTCTTTAACGAAGACCCGGACGGCGTGCGCATCAGCGAGGGTGTGCTCTATCAGGCCCGCATTGATCTGCCCTCCAATGTTGTGACCGGCCCCTACACTGCGGAGACCTTCGCGATTGCCAATGGCCGTGTCCTTGCCAGCGCCACGGCCAAGATCGATGTTGTGAAGGTCGGACTTGAAGGGACTGTCGTGCGCGAGGCGAACCGCAACTCGCTGTTTTACGGGGCCTTTGCGATATTCCTGTCGGTCAGCATGGGCCTGATGGCAGGTCGCTTCTTCTCGCGCGGGTAGGTCTGGCTCCCCCATTGTCAGGCTGCGGCGTGGCGGCAATATTGTTGACCCGTTCTTAACCTCAATAATCCTATAACGCTCCGCAGGAAGCTGCAGGCACGCCCGAAATCCGGGCGCAAGGGGAAGCGAGACATGGGCGATTTCAGCCACGAAAAGTTCGAGCGGTTTACCGGGCCAGACGGCCTTGGACCAATCGCGCCCGATGCTGGCGAGCCGAACGATTACGGCACGGACAACGCCAGCACGAGCTCCAGCACGAGCGGCAACACGGACAGCGGCGAGGTTGATAATGCCTCCATGCCCATCGGCGTGGTGCTCGAAATCTCCGGCGCCGGGTCTCAGGTCGCCTTCGATCTCCAACGGATCAATGAATGTATGGAGGACGCCGATCCCTCCATCGGGCTTGCCGGGCAGGTCGGCAGCCAGATCAAGATCCGCGTCGGCAATGCCTGGCTTCTGGCCAGCGTACGTGACCAGCGCAAGGACCGCCGCAGCGAAGGCGGCATCATGGCCAATATCGACTTTCTGGGCGAAGGGGCCGAGGAAAAGCTGACCGGCCGCATCCACGGTTTCAAACGCGGCGTGACGCGCTATCCCGTTCCCGGCGCGCTCGTCTATCCGGCGACCACCCGCGATCTTGAACAGATCTATGCCAGCGATGGCCGCGCCAACATCACCATCGGCAAGGTCTTTCCCACCCGCGACATTCGCGCGGGCCTCTATATCGATGCGATGCTGGGCAAACACTTCGCGCTGCTTGGGTCCACCGGTACAGGTAAATCCACCAGCGCCGCCCTGATCCTCCACCGCATTTGCGAAGCCGCGCCCAAGGGCCACGTGGTCATGATTGACCCGCATGGCGAATATTCCGCAGCCTTTCGCCAGACGGGCCATATCCTCGACGTGTCGAACCTGCAGATGCCGTATTGGCTGATGAACTTCGAGGAGCATTGCGAAGTCCTCCTCACCAGTGACGGCAATGAACGCCAGGTCGATCAGGACATCCTTGCCAAGTGTCTGCTGGGCGCGCGGTCCAAGAACCGCCTTGCCGAAACGATGGGCAAGATCACCGTGGACTCGCCCATTCCCTATCTGCTGTCCGACCTCTCGACGATCCTCCAGGACGAGATGGGCAAGCTGGACAAGGCCACGTCCTCTGCCCCCTACATGCGGATCAAAGGCAAGCTGGAAGAGATCAAGGGCGATCCGCGTTACCAGTTCATGTTCTCCGGCATGCTTGTTGGCGACACCATGACCAATTTCATCTCCAAGGTGTTTCGCATGCCCGGCGATGGCAAGCCGATTTCGATCATTGATGTGTCCGGCGTACCGTCGGATATCACCTCCACTGTTGTCGCCGTTCTCAGCCGCCTTGTATTCGATTTTGCGATCTGGGGGCGTGAGGAAACCACCCGTCCGATCCTGCTCGTTTGCGAAGAGGCGCACCGCTATGTCCCCAACGAGCGAAACTCCGACGGATCATCGGTGGGCCGCATTCTCAGCCGGATCGCGAAGGAAGGCCGTAAATACGGCATCAGCCTGGGCCTCATCACCCAGCGCCCGTCTGACCTTGCCGAAGGCGTCCTGTCGCAATGCGGCACGATCATCTCGATGCGTCTCAACAACGATCGCGACCAGGCCTTTGTCCGATCAGCCATGCCCGAAGGCTCGCGCGGCTTTCTCGATGCGATCCCCGCTCTGCGCAACCGCGAATGCATTGTCTGCGGAGAGGGTGTCGCCGTTCCGATCCGCGTGACGTTTGACAATCTGGAGGAACACAAGCGCCCGGCCTCCGCAGACCCCAGCTTTGTCGATCTCTGGAACGCATCCGGCGAAGAGGAAGACCGGGTCGAGCGCGTCGTTCTGCGCTGGAGATCGCAGGGATAGGTGCCTTTTTTGTGAGCGCCCATCCGAACGCTCATCCTCGGTTCTGATCCCTCCGCTTCGCTGCTGGGCACCTGCGGGCGCGTGGTCGCGCTTGCGGTCGCTTCGCAACCGACTGGCGCCTCACTTCTCACGTCCCCCTCTCATCCCCATAAAGGTGAATATGCATCCGGTCGCTCATGCGAAAGCCGTGTTTCAGGCATAGCTCGCTCAGCCATGCCTGCCGCGCGCGCAGGGCTTCGCTGGTCGTGCCCTCTGCCATCAGAAACACCTGGCCGGGCTTGAAGCGATAGGTGCGCTGCAATTCGAGCACCTCGTCCACATCCGCCGGAGCAGCGATCACGAATTTGAAGAACGCGCGCGGATCGCTGGCATAGTGATCAAGCCGTTCAGGGATCAGCGCCAACTCGCCTGCATTGCCGCTATGCGCCAGTTTCGGGCTGACATTGTACTGGTCCACCCGGATATCGAGGCGGGGCGGGGCCTTCGTCGTCCCGTTCGTCTCAATCTCCACACTGATATCAGGCAGATGCTCCAGCATCTCTGCCAATGCGCCGCCCTGCATCAGGGGTTCGCCTCCTGTGATGACAAGGCGGTTTTGCCCGGTTGCTGCGATCTGCGTGGCGGCCTGTTGTGGGCTGAGCACCACCTGATTGGCGCGGCGTTCAAAGGTGACCCCGTCGCGATGGGGCCGATTGTCGCCCTCAAAATGCCAAGTGTAGGCGGTGTCGCACCATGTGCACGCCAGATTGCAGCGCGAGGTGCGGATAAACGCGACCGGGACGCCCGCGCTTGGCCCTTCGCCTTGCAGGGATGCGAAGATCTCAGGCCCGCCTGCGTCATCAGTCGCCAGCGTCAGGTCCATGATGCAGTTCCCCGCCAAGCCGCTCGGTTCGTCGCAGTTGCGGGGCGCCTGACACACCTGACACACTGTACAGGGGCCGAAATCGCTTCGATCACAGATACAGGTTTTGATCGATTGAGGCGATCAGTGGAGACGCTGTTGGAGTGTGTGATTAGGGCGATGGAGGTCATGCGGATGCTATGCCACAGGAGGAGGGGAGTAGGAAATGTGGCGGCATCTCCTTTCTCTGTCAGGCGGGATGGAGTGCTGCTACCCCAGCCGCGCCAGCGCCCCTTGCAGGCGTTCAACCTCGCCCGAATGGTGCGCGAAATCGGCTTTGGCTTTCTCGACCGCTTCCGGTTTTGCCCGCTCGACAAAGTTTGCATTGCCGAGCCGCCCTTCGAGCGACTTGGCTTCCTTTTGAGAGGCCGCCAGCGCCTTTTCCAGCCGCGTCTTTTCCTCGGCGATGTCGATGATGCCTTCGAGCGGGACCACAAACACATCACTGCCGCCAGCACAGCTCGCCGTAACCTGCATCGCCGCGCCTGCGGGCGCTTCACCCACGGTGACGGGTGTCAGGCGCGCGAGCCGCTCAATCGCTGCGCTGGATCGCTCGATTGTGCGCGCGGCGACATCGGACGGCGCGGGCAGGAAGGCCGCCAGTTTCGCGCCGGGCGGGATGCCCAGCTCGTTCTTGGCGCTGCGGACATTGGTGGTGAGGTCGATCACCCAGTCAATCGCATCGGTGGCTTCGGCGCTGACTTCGGCGCGTGGATTGGGCCAGCTGGCGGTGATGAGGTCGTATTTGCGAGCGCCGCCCTCGAACTTGGCCTGTGCGTGCCACAATTCTTCGGTGATAAATGGCATGAACGGGTGCAGCATGACGAGGATCTGGTCGAGCGCCCACCCGGCAACCGCACGGGTTTCAACCGCAGGCATCGCGTCCGGGTCTGCGCCGTCTGCAAAGACCGGCTTGATCAGCTCCAGATACCAGTCGCAGAACTTGCTCCACGTGAACTGGTAAATCGCATTGGCCGCCGCATCGAAGCGCAGGTCCGCCATCGCCGCCTCGATCTCTTCGCAGGCGGCCTGAACCTCGCCGATGATCCATTGGTTCGCTGCGAGGCGCGCGGTCGGAGCCTTGAGCGTGGTCGACGCGCCAATCCCGTTGGACTGGCAAAACCGCGTTGCATTCCAGAGCTTTGTCGCGAAGTTGCGATATCCTTCAACCCGCTTTTCATCCATCTTGATGTCGCGGCCCTGGCTTTCCATCGCCGCCATGAAGAACCGCAACGCGTCCGCGCCATACTGGTCGATCAAGCCAAGCGGATCGACGACATTGCCCTTGGACTTCGACATCTTCGCGCCGTCCGCTGCGCGCACCAGACCGTGGAGATACAGCTTGGGCCACGGCGCCTGCCCCATATTGTACTGCCCCATCATCATCATCCGCGCATCCCAGAAAAACAGGATGTCGAAGCCGGAAATGAGCAGCGAGTTGGGGAAGTGTTTGTCCAACAAGGAAACCGCTCGAGCGCCATTTCCCAAATCCGCTCGTCCTGAGCTTGTCGAAGGACTGCCCTTTTCTTTGGCGGCGGTTCCTGAAGTGGAGGACGATGCTTCGACAGGCTCAGCATGAGCGGGGTGGGAGGTATCCTCTTCGCCCTCGGGCCACCCCAGCGTGGCGAAGGGCCACAGCGCGCTGGAGAACCATGTGTCGAGGACGTCGGGGTCGCGTGTCAGCACAATCTCGTCATCCCCGCGCACGCGGGGACCCAGTGCGGTCTGCTCAGCGCTCGCACTCTCTGGGTTCCCGCTTTCGCGGGAATGACGGGCTTGCTCGTAGGCAGCTTCCTCGTTCTCGGCCACATAGGCATTACCGTCTTCGTCGAACCAAGCCGGGATCCGGTGCCCCCACCAAAGCTGGCGCGAGACGCACCATGGCTGGATGTTTTCCATCCAGTTGAAGAAGGTCTTCTCCCAGCTTTGCGGGACAATCTCGATCTCGCCGGACTTCACCTGCTCGATAGGCTTCGCAGCGAGTTTCTCCGCATCGACATACCACTGATCGGTCAGCCACGGTTCGATCACCACACCGCCGCGGTCGCCAAAGGGTGTTGCGATCTGGCGCGGTTCGGCGTCGGAGATGACCTCCTCGCCCTTCTTGTTCTTGGAAACATGCGGGATCAGGAACCCGTCCGCTTTCAGCCGCTCGATTACCAACTCGCGCGCTCCGGGCACGCCGTCCCGCTTGAAGCGGTGCAGGCCGACAAATTCCTCTGGCACCAGTCCGTCAGCGGTCTGGCAAACATTCGCCTCGCCATCGAGCATGTTGAGCATGTCGCCCGCCGCAATCCCGGCGCGCTTGCCCACCTCGAAATCGTTGAAATCGTGCCCCGGCGTGATCTTCACCGCGCCCGAACCCAGCTCCGGATCGGCATGTTCATCCGCGACGATAGGAATGCGCCGACCGGTGATCGGGAGCACAACATGCTTGCCGACAACGCTGGCATAGCGTTCGTCTGTCGGGTGCACCGCGACCGCCATATCGGCCAGCATCGTTTCGGGCCGGGTGGTCGCGACTTCGATGTAATCGCGACCGTCTGACAGCGTCACACCGGCCTCCAACGGGTACTTGAAGTGCCAGAAACTGCCCGCAATCGTCTGCTGCTCAACCTCAAGGTCCGAGATTGCGGTCTTGAGCTTTGGATCCCAGTTCACCAGCCGCTTGTCGCGATAGATGAGGTCGTCATTATACAGGTCGACAAAGGTTTTGATCACCGCTTTGGTAAAGTGCTGGTCCATCGTGAATTGCTCGCGTGACCAGTCCATCGAACACCCCAGTCGCCGCAGCTGCTTGGTGATCTGGCCGCCGGATTCGGCTTTCCATTCCCACACCTTCTGGACGAATTCCTCGCGGCTGTAATTGGTGCGCTTGTCCTGCCGCTCCTCCATCTGGCGCTCGACCACCATTTGCGTCGCGATCCCGGCGTGATCGGTGCCGACGACCCACAGCGCATCCTTGCCGCGCAGGCGTTCATAGCGGATCACGATGTCCTGCAAAGTGTTGTCGAGCGCGTGGCCGATGTGGAGAGAGCCTGTCACATTGGGCGGCGGGTTGACGATGGTAAAGGGCTCTGCATCAGGGCGCTCGGGCCGGAAACCGCCCGTTTCTTCCCAATGGGTGTACCATCGCGTTTCAATCGCCGCTGGGTCGAAGGTGGTCGGCAGTGTCATCGTTTATTGGCTCGCTGGTGCTTTCGGGGCGGCTCGGCACCCGTTTTGTAACTCTCCCTCTTCCCTTACACCGCGCCTGTTGCGGTGCAACACTTGACCGATTGCAGGTCGCGCGGAAAGGGGCCGGGGCGCTTACGCTCTTGTGATGTATCGCGTTTGCCATCATACCGCGCGGTGATGGAAGGGCACGCGCAGTATTTGCTTGAAGATGATGGTGCAGGTGCAGCGCGGCTCACGCTGTCCGGCCCCATGCTCATTTCGACTATCGGCCCGCTGGAGCGCGATCTCAGCCGCATTTCCGAGTCCCTGAGCGTGATTGACCTGTCCGGTGTCGAGGAGATTGATACGGTCGGCGCATGGGTTGCGTGCCGTCTGGCCGCCTCGCACGAAGCCGCGATTACCGGGGCGAGCGAGCGGGCGCAGCGCCTGCTCGATGCGGTTGAGGGCGCGAGCAGCGATGCCAGCCTTGAACCCGAGCGTGACCCCGTGTGGGAGCGCGTCCCGCTGGCGCTGGGTCAGCAGGTCTTTGAAGCGCGCGAGGGTGTGTCCGGCGTGGTCGGTGCGCTGGGCCGCGTGATCATCGGCTTTGGCAATCTGGTGCGCAATCCCACGAGCTTTCCGATCCGCGCGCTGGTCGCCCAGATGGAGCAGGTGGGCGTATCCGCTTTGCCCATCGTCGGCCTGATGAGCTTTCTGATCGGTGTTGTGATTGCGCAGCAGGGCGCAGTGCAGCTGGAGCAGTTTGGTGCAGAATCGCTGACTGTGAATCTGGTCGGGCGTATTACCTTGCGCGAGTTGGGCGTGTTGATGACGGCGATCATGGTCGCGGGCCGATCGGGCAGCGCCTTTGCCGCGCAATTGGGCACGATGAAGCTGACCGAGGAAGTGGACGCGATGCGCACCATCGGCCTTTCCCCCACGGAAAAGCTGATTATTCCGCGCATTCTGGCCTGCACCTTCATGATGGTGCTGCTGGGCTTCTACTCATCGGTCATCGCCATTATTGGCGGCGCGGTGGTGGGGCAGTTTGCGCTGGGCATTCCGTTCTTCACCTTCCTGGTGCGCATTCAGGAAGTGGTGCCGCTGCACGATGTGTGGGTGGGTCTGATCAAGGCGCCCGTCTTTGGCCTCATCATCGCGATGGCGGGCTGTTATCACGGGATGCG
>JBARXS010000085.1:0-41272 GCA_049647465.1 Erythrobacter sp. | reverse complement strand
CAGAGGGCGGTGCGTTATGCGCAACCGGTTTGGCGAATAAATGAACACCTGCGTTTACGGTTCCCCGAAACGCGCTGGTGAGAGCGGCGCATTCTACTCCCCTTTCTTTCGGCCTGTCTTTCGGCCTGTATTGGGGCCTGCAGTCGTGGATCATTGCCCCCGTCCCCCTCCTGCCCTAGGGCTTCGGACGGATGCGCGACTCTACTCTTGATGTGGCCATAGTTGGCGGCGGCCTTGCCGGGGGCCTGATGGCTCTCGCGCTGCATCGCGCCCGCCCCACCTTTCGCATTGCCCTGATCGAGGCGGGTGAGACGATCGGCGGAAATCACCGCTGGAGCTGGTTCAACAGCGATCTGGACGAGGCTGGCCAGGCCCTGCTCGAACCGTTTCGCAAGACCGAATGGGACACGGGATACGATGTGCGCTTTCCCAAGCTGCACCGCACGCTGGCCACCGGCTACACATCGATGGCCTCGCCCGATTTTCATGAAGGGTTGACGCGGCTGCTGCCCGAAGAAGCGCTGTATTTAGGAAAGCGCGCCTCGCTTATCGATGCAACCGGCGTCACCTTGACCGACGGCACCCATCTGGATGCACGCATGGTGGTGGATTGCCGCAGCTTCCAGCCAAGCGAGCATCTGCGCGGCGGCTGGCAGGTCTTTATGGGCCGCCACATGAAGCTGGAGGAAGCGCACGGGATCGAACGTCCGGTCATCATGGATGGCGATGTCGATCAGGTCGCGCCCTATGGCAATGGCGGGGCCTATCGTTTTGTCTATGTCCTGCCGCTGGGCGCGCATGATGTGTTTGTCGAGGATACCTACTACGCTGATGAGGCCAAGCTGGACCGCGCGGCTTTGTCTGGCCGGATTGATCAATATTGCCACCAGAACGGCTGGCAGAACGGCACGCCGGTGGACCACGAAACAGGTCTGCTGCCCGTGCTGACCGGCGGCGATTTCAGCGCCTATCAGGAAGAAGTCCGAACGCCCGGTGTTGTAGTGGCGGGCGCACGCGCCGGATTTGTCCACCCGCTCACCAGTTACACCATCCCGATTGCGGTCGAGAACGCGCTGGTCTTCGCCGAAGAAGCAGACCTGTCCGCCCCGCAAATGGTCGCCCTGTTTGAAGCACGCGCGCGCCGCCACTGGAACAGCACCGGATATTACCGCCTGCTCGCGCGTTTCCTGTTCTTCGCCGCCGATCCGGACCGCCGGGTCGACATCTTTCAGCGCTTTTACGGGCTTTCACAGGGGCTGATCGAACGCTTTTATGCCGCACGCTCTCCAGTCAGGGATCGCGTGCGCGTCCTGTGGGGCAAACCGCCCGTATCTATTCCACGTGCCATTGGGGCAATGTTCAAACGCGGTAAACCGCTGAACAAGCCGCGAAAATCTGATATGCCAGCTTCAATCAAGACGGAGACTCCCGCATGAACGTGCAAAGCAAGCTCAACATCGCATCAGCCGTCGGCGCAAAAGGCATCGATCCGCGCATGGCAGAGCGATATGCGGGCAAGACCGCCTGCGTTGTCGGTTCCGGCTTCGGTGGGATGTCACTCGCCATCCGGCTGCAATCCGCAGGCATCGCCACAACCGTGATCGAAGCGCGTGATAAGCCCGGCGGCCGCGCCTATTACTGGGAAAAAGACGGCTTTACCTTTGACGCTGGCCCCACGGTGATCACCGATCCGCCCTGCCTTGAGGAATTGTGGCAGCTGACCGGCCACGACATTTCCGAAGATGTCGAACTGATGAAGGTCATGCCGTTCTATCGCCTCAACTGGCCGGACGGCACGAATTTCAACTATTCCAACGATGAAGACGAGCTGTTCGCGGAAATCGCCAAGCTCAGCCCCGATGACGTTGTGGGCTATCAGCGCTTCCTCGAATACTCCGCAGGCGTGTTTGAAGAAGGCTATGTGAAGCTGGGTCACAAGCCGTTCCTCGATTTCAAGACCATGCTGAAAGCTGCCCCCGCCCTTGTGAAAGAGCAGGCATGGCGCAGCGTCTATTCGATGGTCTCCAGCTATATCAAGCATCCCAAGCTGCGCGAGGCATTCAGCTTCCACTCGCTGCTGGTGGGGGGCAACCCGATGAAGACCTCCAGCATCTATGCCCTGATCCATAAGTTGGAAAAGGATGGCGGCGTCTGGTGGGCGCGCGGCGGCACCAACCGTCTTATCGCAGGCATGGTTCGCCATTTCGAGCGGCTGGGCGGCACAATGCGCCTTGGCGATCCGGTGGTGCAGGTCCACACGGTGGGCACCCGCGCAACCGAGGTTGAGACCAAGAGCGGCTTCAAGGAGCACTTTGACGCGGTCGCCTCCAATGGCGACATTATGCACTCCTACAAGGACCTGCTGTCCAACTCACCGCGGGGCAAGAAGATGGCGAAGTCGCTGAATCGCAAGAGCTATAGCCCGTCGCTGTTCGTGGTCCACTTTGGCCTCGACGGCGCATGGCCCGGCGTTGCGCACCATATGATCCTGTTCGCCAACCGGTATAAGGGTCTGCTGGACGACATCTTCAAAAACGGAGTTCTACCCGAGGATTTCGCGATCTATCTGCACCACCCGACCGTCACCGATCCCTCGATGGCGCCCGAGGGCAAGAGCACGTTCTATGCGCTCGTGCCGGTTGCCCATATGGGCAAGATGCCGATTGACTGGGACGTTGAAGGGCCCAAGCTTGAAAAGATGATCCTTGATGAGATCGGGCGGCGCCTGATCCCCGACATTCACGACCGGATTGTCACCAAGTTCAGCTACGCCCCGAAGGATTTCCAGCAAGACCTCAGCGCCCATATGGGCAGCGCCTTCAGCCTTGAGCCGGTCCTGTGGCAGAGCGCTTACCTGCGCGGCCACAACCGCGACGACGTGATCGACAATTACTACCTCGTCGGCGCGGGAACCCATCCGGGCGCAGGCATCCCCGGCGTCGTCGGCAGCGGCAAGGCGACGGCTGGCCTGATGCTGGAGGACATGGCGGTGAAGGAGACGGCGTGATTGCCCTTCTGTTACTGATCTCCAGTCCTGCGGTGGCGAACTTACCCTGCGTTGGCGCAAAATTATGTCAGATCGCAGCTGAAGACGCGGGGACCATCCATTATATCGATCCGACAACCGTTCGCCCAGCGAACGGTATCGAAGTTCAGAACATGTGGCAGGCTTGGTTCACGTCAGACAATTCCTATGTCCGCAACGTGGCCTATCGTCAGGTCAAAAGCCTTGAAATCTTTGATTGCGACCGAAAGATGGTCGCGCTCAGAACTAGGGTTGAATATGACGAGCAAAAGAATGTTCTCGACCATAGGCGATATGAGAGTCTCAAATTTGTTGACGTAATCCCTGATACGATTGTCGAAGCCAAGTTTGAGGTTATGTGTCCGGCGTCATGAAACGTATCGCAGTCTATTGCGGCTCGGCCACTCCGGCCGATCCGCGCTATATCGAATTGGCCGAAGACGTCGGCGCGGCTCTGGCGCAGCGCGGCATTGGCGTTGTCTATGGCGGCGGCAGGCTGGGCCTGATGGGTGCGGTCGCCAAGGGCGCTGCCGAAGCTGGCGGCGAGGTCATCGGCGTCATTCCCGATGCCCTGATCAAATCCGAGGTCGCCAACCCGATCTGTGATGAACTGATCGCGGTATCTGGCATGCATGAACGCAAGCAGCGTTTCACCGACCTGTCTGATGGCTTCATCACCCTGCCCGGCGGCGTGGGCACTATGGACGAGCTGTGGGAGGCGATGAGCTGGGCGCAGCTTGGCTATCATTCGGACCCCGTCGGCCTGCTCAACGCCTTTGGCTTTTACGATGATCTGATCCGCTTTAATGCGCGCATGGCAGAGGTCGGCTTTGTCCGCTCGGCGCACCAGAACATCCTGATCCACGCGCAGACCCTGCCGGACCTGCTCGACAAGATGACAGCCTATGAGCCGCACACCCCGATCTTCCAGATGAAGGCAGAGGATCTCTAGCCGGGCAAGTTATGGAGACCGCGCCTGCCATAGACCAATCGCGCCGCGCCGCTCTGGTGGAGCATGCCCGCATGGCGATCAAGCAGGGCTCGCAAAGCTTTTCCGCGGCCTCGCGTCTTTTTGACGAGGAGACCCGCGAGCGCGCGTGGCTGCTTTATGCATGGTGTCGCCGGTGCGACGACATTGCCGATAATCAGGTGATGGGCGGCGAGCTGGGCGATCAGTCCGATCTCGACACACGCCTCAACCTGATCCGCAAACTGACCGCCAAAGCCTTTGCCGGAGAGCCAACGGGCGATCCCGCTTTCGATGCGCTGGGCGTGGTTGCAAAGGAATGCGGGCTGACCCCGGCGATGGCCGAGGACGTGATTGCAGGCTTTGCGCTGGATGCCGAAGACTGGCGACCGCGCGAGACCCGCGACATGATGCGATATTGCTATCATGTTGCGGGCGCTGTGGGCGTGATGATGGCGGTGGTGATGGGCGTGGACCCTGAGGATTCCGACACACTGGACCGGGCGAACGATCTGGGCCTCGCGTTCCAACTGTCCAACATCGCGCGCGACATTGTTGAGGATGATGCGGCGGGCCGGTGTTATCTGCCTGTGATGTGGCTCGTCGAACAGGATATTGAGCCCGGCCAACACACCAAACCGCACCACCGCAAGGAGCTGGCTGAAATGGCGGCGCGGCTTGTTGCTCTCGTTGAAAAGCACGAAGCCGCCGCCCGCGTGGGCGCCGCCCGTCTGCCCTTCCGCAGCCGCTGGGCGGTGCTGTCCGCCGCGCGCATCTATGGCGCGATCGGGCGAAAGGTGCGCAAGCGCGGCGTCGATGCGTGGAACAGCCGCACTTATGTGCCGCGCTGGGAGAAGGCGCTCTATGGGGCGCGCGCTTTCCTGTCCGCCGTCATCAACCGCGAAAAGCACCCCGATGGCGAGATCACATGGGGCATCGCGGATTTTAAGCCTTCCTGAGAAGTAGCGCGTTTCTCGCAGAGACGCAGAGAAAAGGGAGGCGCGGGGGTGCAGTCCCTACGGCCAAGACGCATTGCGCTCACCAGCCTGCCCGACAGTAGACCCGCCCGAATTTCTGAAGCCCCTTCGCGGCAAACACTCCCCTTTCTCTGCGTCTCTCTTCCCTCCGCGCCTCTGCGAGAAACCAATCCCTCGCTCGACACCCGCAAACCGCCAAGCTAATCCCGCGCGATGATCAAAAAACTCCTAATCGCCAATCGCGGCGAGATTGCCTGCCGCATCATGCGCACCTGCCGCGAAATGGGTGTCGCCACCGTCGCGGTCTATTCGGACGCCGATGCCAAGGCACTGCACACGCGCTCAGCCGACGAAGCGGTGCATATCGGCCCCTCCCCTGCTGCCGAGAGCTATCTGGTCGGTGACAAGATCATCGCAGCGGCCAAGGAGACGGGCGCTGAGGCGATCCACCCCGGATATGGCTTCCTGTCGGAGAATGCGGATTTCGCGCACGCGGTGATTGACGCTGGGCTGATCTGGGTAGGGCCAAAGCCCGAAAGCATCCGCGCGATGGGCCTGAAGGACGCCGCGAAAGAGCGCATGATCGCCGCCGGAGTGCCGGTGACGCCCGGCTATCTTGGCGAAGACCAATCGGTCGAGCGGCTCGCATCCGAGGCAGACGCCATCGGCTATCCGGTGCTGATCAAAGCCGTCGCGGGCGGCGGCGGCAAGGGGATGCGCAAGGTCGATGACCCCGCCAATTTCGCCGCTTCTCTTGAGTCCTGCCAACGCGAGGCCAAGGCGTCGTTCGGCAACACGCAAGTGCTGCTGGAAAAATGGATCATCAGCCCGCGCCATATCGAGGTGCAGGTGTTCGGCGACAGCCACGGCAATGTCGTCCACCTGTTCGAGCGCGATTGCTCACTACAGCGCCGCCACCAGAAGGTGATCGAGGAAGCCCCCGCCCCCGGCATGGACGAAGCCACCCGCGAAGAAATCTGCGCCGCCGCCGTGCGCGCTGCCAAGGCGGTCGACTACGAGGGCGCAGGCACGATCGAATTCATCGCCGACGCCTCAGAGGGGCTGAGAGCGGACCGCATCTTTTTTATGGAAATGAACACGCGGCTTCAGGTCGAACACCCCGTGACCGAGGAGATCACGGGCGTGGACTTGGTCGAATGGCAACTGCGGGTTGCAAGCGGCGAGGCGATCCCACTGAAGCAGGACGATCTTAGTATCAATGGCCACGCGATAGAGGCGCGGCTCTACGCGGAAGACCCGGCCAAGGGGTTTTTGCCGAGCACGGGGCGGTTGGATCGCTTTAGCATTCCTGATGAAGAGCGCGTTGACACAGGCGTTCAAGAAGGATCGGAGATCTCGCCCTTCTACGATCCGATGATCGCAAAAATCATTGGTTGGTCGGTCGACCGTGAAGACGCAATCCGACATCTAAAGGACGCGCTGGACGGCACGGCTGTCTGGCCCGTTAAATCGAACGCCGGGTTCCTCTATCGTTTGCTGGAAGATGAAGCGTTTCTCGATGGCTCAATGACGACAGGGCTTATCGCTGCGCGCGGAAGCGATCTGATTCCAGCGTTGGAGCCAGACCAGAACCTTCTACAAACAGCGGCCCTGCACCTTCAGCGCGAATATGTCGGTCTGGAACACGAGCCTCTGGCTGGATTTCGGCTGAACGCGCATCCGAAACGCACGGTACTTCTGGAAGCGGGCAATGGGCCGATTGAAACGCGCATTCCGGATGACTGGATTGACGACATCTGGTCTTCCAACGCCACACCCACGAGCGCGCTTGTAAGCTCGAAAGGCAACGTGTTCGTAATCGCTCAGCATACTCCTCATGGGGAAGGCGCCGCCTCCGCCGCCGACGGAGCCATCCTCGCACCCATGCCGGGCAAGGTCATCGCGGTTGATGTCTCCGACGGCCAAGAGGTCAAAGCGGGCGATCGCCTGATAGTGCTCGAAGCGATGAAAATGGAGCACGCGCTCATCGCCCCGTTTGATGGGACTGTCACGGGCCTAGAGGCCTCTGAAGGCGGGCAGGTGCAGGTCGACGCGGTGCTGTGTGTGGTGGAGCCGGTGGATCAGTAGTAATTCCTCCTCCCCGCTCATGCTGAGCTTGTCGAAGCATTGCAGTTTCTTCTAGCGCTGGCCCCGAAAAGAAGGACAGTCCTTCGACAAGCTCAGCCCGAACGGAGATTGGGATGACCTGGCAAAAAGAACTCGAAGAACTGCGCCGACGCGAAGCCCTCGCCGAGGAGATGGGCGGCGCCGAAAAGGTCGCGCGCCAGCATGGTCGCGGCAAGATGGATGCGCGCGCGCGGCTCGCCGCCCTGTGCGACGAAGGCTCCTTTCGCGAAATCGGCAAGATCGCTGGCACAGCCCGGTATGACGAAAACGGTGATCTGACCGGCGTCACCCCGGCCCCGTTCCTGTTCGGCAAGGCGACCGTTCATGGCCGCCCAATCGTCGCCACCGCGGACGATTTCACCATCCGCGGCGGCGCGGCGGATGCGGGGATTGCGCGCAAAATGGTGCAAGCCGAGCAGATGGCGCACGAGCTAAGACTGCCCATCGTCAAGATGATCGACGGCACGGGCGGCGGCGGCAGCGTCAAGACGCTTGAACAGATCGGCGCGACTTACATTCCCGCTGTGCCCGGCTGGGGCGATGTCGTGCGCAATCTGGAGACCGTGCCGGTGGTGGCGCTCGCTCTTGGCCCGACGGCGGGCCTTGGCGCGGCGCGAACGGTGGCGAGCCATTATTCGATCATGGTGCGCGATCTCTCCCAACTGTTCGCCGCTGGTCCCGCAGTCGTGGCCGCCATGGATGGGGATACCGATACGGACCCGCGCGACAAGGAAGCGCTGGGCGGCGTGGACATCCACACCCGCAACGGCGTGGTCGATGATGAGGTCGCCAGCGAAGCCGAAGCCTTTGCCAGAGCCCGCCATTTCCTCAGCTTCATGCCCGAACATGTCGGCCAGCTGGCACGCCGCTCGCTTTGCACCGATCCGGTCCATCGGCGCGAGGAGGAATTGCTCAGCCTCGTGCCCCATGCAGCGAACGAGGTGTACTCGATGCGCCGCGCGCTCGACATGGTGTTCGACACTGGGACAGTGTTCGAGATCGGCAAGAACTGGGGTCGCGCCGCGATCACCGCCCTCTCCCGGCTCGATGGCTATCCAGTCGCGATAATCGCCAGCGATCCCACCTTTCTGGGTGGATCATGGGAAGCGAAAACCAGCGAAAAGGTGGAGCGCTTCGTCAAACTGGCCGACCAATTCCGCATCCCCATCGTCCACCTCGTCGACAATCCCGGCTTCATGATCGGGCGCGAGGCGGAGATGGCTGGCACGATCCGATACGGCGTCAACGCGATGAACGCGATTTACCGCGCCACGGTGCCGCTCGCCAGCATCGTCATGCGCCGCGCCTATGGCATTGCAGGCAGCGCAATGAGCAATGCGGACCGCTATCAATACCGGTTTTGCTGGCCATCGGGCGACTGGGGCAGCCTGCCCATCGCAGGCGGGCTGGAGGTTGCCTATAAGTCCGAGCTTGAGGCTGCAGATGATCCCGAAGCGGAGCTGGAAGCGATCAAGGAGCGGCTGGGCAAGGTCACCTCACCCTTCCGCTCTGCCGAACGCTTCAATGTTGAGGACATCATCGACCCGCGCGACACGCGGCCCTTGTTGTGCGAATTTGCCGAGTTGGCGTGGCGTAAGCTTGGATCGGATGCCTAACTGCGCATCGCCGAAGGGTAACGCTGCTGCGCCTGCGGAGGCGAGAACAGACGCCCCTTTTCGCTGAACAGCACCAGCAGCAGGCACGCAATCCCGCTCGCCAGCAACGCCAGCGCCAGCGGCCTAGCGGTCCCGTCAAACGCCTGCCCGATCAGACCGCCAATCAGCGCCGCGATGGTCATGCGTATGAATGTCTGCATCGAACTCGCCGCGCCCGCAATGTGGAAGAAAGGCGTCATCGCAATCGAACCAAAGTTGCTCCCGATAAAGCCAAGCAGCGCCATGTTCACCGCCATCAGGGGCACGAATTCCCATAGGGTCTCTTCATGCGAAAACGCAAAGAACACCTGAAGCGAGGCGACTGCGATGAAAGCGAAAACGGCAGTGTGACTGACGCGGCGTGCGCCAAAACGCTCAACAATGCGCGAGTTGGACCAGCTGGCAAACGCCATGGATCCAGCACAAATACCGAAAACATAGGGAAACAGATCAGGCCGCCCGAAACCGTCACTGATCAATTGTTGCGACGAATTGATAAATCCAAACAGGGCGCCAAACACCAGAGTGCTACCAAATATATAACCGATCACGGAACGGTTGGTCAGCGCTGTGCCCATATTGCGCACGATCACCGATGGGATGATCTGTTGGCGATTTTCTGGCTTGAGGCTTTCAGGCAGCCTGAAATACACCCAGCAGCCGATCAGAACGCCCTGCAACGCCATCGCGACAAAGATCGTTCGCCAATTGCCGATTTTGAGGATTTGCTCCCCGAGTAACGGCGCAATTGCCGGGACCATCAGGAAGATCACGAAAATCAGGCTCATCATACGGGCCATCTTGTCACCGCCCACCCGGTCGCGAATGATGGCAGGTGGCAAGGCGACAATGCCAGCGGCAAAGAACCCGGCGGCGGCGCGGACAGCGATCAGCTGATCAAACGTGGTCACAAGCGCGCAAGCCAGCGAAAGCGTAATATAAACGCCGATACATCCTAGCAGGACGGATCTGCGACCGAACCGGTCGGCCATGGCACCGGGCCAGATCGCGCCCAGTCCTGCGGTCAGCAGATAGACCCCGATTACATATTGCCGATCATTGCCCTCGGCCACGCCCAGCGACACCGCCATATCGTCCAGCGCGGGCAACATCGCGTCAATGCCGAACGCCTGAAGCGCCATCAACAGCGCCATCAGCCAGATAAGCTCTCTTTCGCTTATCGGCTTTCGCGCAGGCGCCTCGCGCGCGGCGGGTGGTGCAGACGCTGACATGGCAGTTCCTTTGCCTCCCGGTTCGCCCGGTGAAAATTCTTCTTTTCGCATATGCACAAAATTGTTCGGGCGTGTGAAAGTTCCTGCACGGTGGCGGATAAGGTTTCTTCCTGTCCGACAAGCGACTATTTCAAGACGCATGGCGCAAAAGGCGGACATGGATGGCGACGCAGGCGATGGCAACGCGCCCGAAGGCAGCCTGCCCAAAGAGAATGTCGGCCTGCGCAAGATCATCCATGTCGATATGGACGCTTTTTTTGCCAGCGTGGAACAGCGCGACCATCCCGAATTGCGCGGAAAGCCGGTGGCCGTGGGCGGGTCAGGCGGACGCGGCGTGGTGGCGGCGGCCAGTTACGAGGCGCGCAAATTCGGCGTCAAGAGCGCGATGCCATCGGTTACGGCAAAGCGGCTGTGCCCCGATCTGATATTCGTCCGGCACCGCTTTGACGCGTATAAGGAGGCCAGCCGCCAGATCCGCGCGATCTTTGAACATCACACGCCGCATGTAGAACCGCTAAGTCTGGACGAGGCCTATCTTGATGTGACCGAGGACCGGCTGGGCATTGGCAGCGCCACGCGCATTGCGAACCTGATCCGGCAGGAAATCCGCGCCAAGACGAAGCTGACCGCGAGCGCGGGCGTATCCTACAACAAATTTCTCGCAAAACTGGCGAGCGACCAGAACAAGCCCGATGGCATCTGCGTGATCCGTCCGGGGCAGGGCGCGGACTTTGTTGCAGGCCTGCCGATCCGGCGTTTTCACGGCGTTGGCCCAAAGGCCGAGGAAAAGATGAAGCGGCTGGGGATCGAGACCGGCGGCGATCTGGCGGCCAAGGATATCGACTTTCTGCGCCAGCACTTTCGCAGCATGGGCGATTACCTGTTCCGCGCCGCACGCGGCATCGACCTGCGCCCGGTGCGCGCGCATCGGGTGCGCAAATCGGTCGGCGGAGAACGCACCTTTTCCGATGACATATCGTCGGGTGCCCAGTTGCGCGAGACACTGGATAACATCGTGGATATCGTGTGGGAACGCGTGGAAAACGCTGGCAATGGCGATGATCCGGCGCGCGGGCGGACGGTGACGCTCAAAATGAAATTCACCGATTTCCAGACCATGACGCGGGCAAAGTCCGTCGATCACTGGGTCGCAGACAAGGCCGAGTTTGCGCAGCTTGGGCGTGCGCTTCTTGAGGAGGCGCTGCCGCTGCCCATGCCGATTCGGCTGATGGGACTGACGCTGTCGAACCTGGATCATGGCGATGCCGATGATCAGGCTGGGAAAGAACTTGGAAAGGACAGCGCACAGCTCTCGCTCCTATGAACCCCGCCCCACCCCGCGACGGCGCCACACCTCGATCCGCTCCCGCGTGATCCGGCCCAGCGGCTCGGGCAGGGAATGCGACGGGAAAAAGCGGGCTTCGAGCACTTCGCGCCCATCGGGAACAGGGCGCGCATCGGTCATGCTGGCAAACAGATAGGCGGTCAGCGGGGAGCCGGAGACCACTTCCTCACGCGATCCGAGGTTTTCGACCGCGCCCAGTTTCAGGCCCAGTTCCTCATAGACTTCGCGGCGCGCGGCATCCTCCGGGTCTTCGCCCGCATCCACCCCGCCTCCCGGCAGCAACCAGACATCGGGGCCATAGGAATGAGACAGCAGCAGCACATCACCGGAAAGATTGGTGATTATAACAGCGCAGCCCCGCAGCGGCGTTTTGCGCCAAACACGCCAGTGATGCCGGATGCGCGCTGCAACCGGCAGCAAGGCACGGTGCAGCGGCGCAGGAACCCAGGAATACGTCAATTGAGCGTGCCCGCGCGCGCCGCCGCGCCCCAGGGCCGCTTCAGAAAAAGCACGTCACCGGCCCGCCCGTTTGCGCCTGACGCGCGGCGAGCAAACGCCGCACCGGCAGATCATGCTCGCCCTTTACAGCGCCTTCAAACACTTCGCGTTTTTTGACCCCGCGCACAACGAAGACGAGATCATCACACGCGATCAGAGCCGGGATCGTCAGTGTTATCCGGTCATAGGGGGCCTCTGGCGGAAGTGGATCGGGCGTAATGCGGCGGATCGCCTGCGGGTCATTCGCATCGGGATCGGTGTTGGGAAACAGGGATGCGACATGCCCGTCCTCCCCCATGCCCAGCCAGACGATCGCAAAATCGGGCATGTCGAACCCTTCGGCGAGCGGCGTCACCAGCGCTCCGTGCGGCTCAAGCAGGGTGCGCAGCTTGCCGGTGTTGGAGGCTTCGTGATCCTCCTCGACATCGCGATCATCGGTCGGATAGACGGCGATGCGGCTCCATTCGAGCGTGCGCTGGGCCAATTCCTCGATAATCGGGAACGGCGTCGATCCCCCGGGAAAGGCCACCGCGACCCCGCCCGCATTCCTGGCCAGTGCGCGTCGCAGGCGTGTATGGAAGAAATCCGCCACCTGACTGTCGTTGGCATGGCTCTGGGTGGTGACACCGGTGATATGGGGCCGTGAAATATGCATGGCTGCATAATAGCAAAAGGGCCGCTCCCGCCTAGCGGAAACAGCCCTTTTGTTAGGTATTGGGTAAGGGTTAGCCCAGAATTGACGTCAGGAACCAGACGCGCTCTTCGGCCATGTCAGTCAGATCATCGATCATGCCGTCAGTGGCGTTGTCGCCAGCCTTCTCTGCGGTGTCCTTCATCGCCTTCAACTTTGATACCATCGCGGCGTTGTCATCACGCAGTTCGGCAATCATGTCTTCGGCAGAAACTGTTGTGCTGTCCTGATCCTTCACCTGAGTGGCGCCTGCGATTGAACTGATCGAGGTCAGTGTGTTGCCGCCCAACTTGCGGGCGCGCTCACCAATGGCATCAATCTGGTCGCGAATTTCAATGGCCTGTTCGTCAAAGAGCAGGTGCAAATCGCGGAAACGCGGGCCTTTTACGTGCCAATGAAAATTCTTTGTCTTCACATAGAGCGCAAAATGATCGGCCAGCAAACCGTTGATTTCCGAGATCATCTGGGCGGTGGCGTTGTTGTTTGTATCAGACATAAAAGTGTCCTCCTGAATTGCATGTTTAACCGACGTCGATAGCGGCATACGGCCGTATATAATCCACCCTATTAATGTATCAGGCTTGGAATTGTTTCGAGAAATCCTCTTTCGCAGTAATCGAATAATGCGATCACAATCCTGAGTAACGAGCGTTCAATCCGATGAAGATCGCCGTAAGGAACAATGCCACCCCAAGCGCCAAGCGCACATATCGCAGGGGAAATCGTGCAAGCTGCGCAGCCCCCATGCTCCACCCCGCTAACACCGCGACAGCCCCGCCCAAGGCCCCGCCGACAAAAGCGGTCAACGGATAGGTCGCCTCCGCAGCGAATGCGAAGACCACAAAGCGTGCAGCGTCACCCAGCTGGCGCCACAACAGGACCAGACCGATAGCACCAAGCGAGCGGGTGGGCTCTGCCGCCCGCTTCACTTTTGCAGGCCATGCCAGTTCAAACGCCGCAATCGCCAGCGCAAACGCGACCAGCATCTGCGCCGCGCGCTGTGGCAAAATGTCGGCTATGGTCATGCCGGCATAGGCCATTACCGCCGCTGTCGCGCAGGCGCACGCGATCCCGAGCACCAACAGCGGCATAGGCCGCCGCACGTCCCCGTCAGTCCTGTCCGCAAGCGTATCAGAGAGCTGCGCAACCAGCATCTGCTCACGCCCGCCCAGCGCGATCAACGCCACCAGCATGAGGCAGAACATGAAACTGTCCATCGTGTGCATCTCTCCCAGAGCGCCCTGCGTCATACCGGCGCACTGTCGGTCGCGTTGTCATGTATGACGCGCAACCGCAAAGGGAGAGTTTATGCGCGTATTCGCAGGCTTGACTCAGCGCACCATTTGCTTCGTTTGCGGGCTCCAAAGAACACACATGCCCAGACGACCCTGTGAAAGGCCACTCATGACCGACTTCATCCATATCGAACACGCGCAGCGCGTCACCACGATCACCATCGCGCGCCCTGAAAAGAAGAATGCGATCACACAGGCAATGTATGGGGCGATGGCCGATGCGGTGAACGCCTATGGCGAGGATGATAGTTCACGCGCGCTCATGTTTACGGGCGAAGGCGACTACTTCACCAGCGGGAATGATTTGCAGGACTTTTCGATGGCAGCTGCCGCAGGAGGAGCCGCCAACGACGAAGTGCCGCCTGTCATCCGCTTTTTGCACGCGATCAAGGATTGCCCGAAACCGATGATCGCCGCGGTCAATGGCCCCGCAATCGGCGTTGGCCTGACGCTGACGCTGCATTGCGATCTGGTCTATGCTGCGAACAGCGCCACTTTTGCCGCGCCATTTGTGAAGCTGGGACTGGTGCCCGAAGCAGCGTCTTCACTGTTGTTGCCGCAGGTGATTGGCATGGCGGCGGCGAACGATGTGTTCATGACCGGGCGCACGCTGACCTCGGATGAGGCTTTGCGTATGGGGTTGATCTCGCGCGTGTTTGCCGATGCCGATTTCGCCGCCGAAGCGCGCGCGCTGGCCCTGACAGTCGCCAATGCAGCGCCGACCGCGATGCGCCATACCAAAGCGCTGCTTCGCACCCAAAGCGACACTGTAACGGACGTGATGGCAACCGAAGGCGAAATCTTTGCCGCCCAGCTGCGCTCCCCCGAATTCATGGAGAGCGTCGCGGCAATGATGCAAAAGCGGCCTGCGGTCTATGGCTGAAGTCTTGCGCGATTGAAGGGAAGCCGACAGGTTGAGTAAGCAATTGAGCCTTTTCTCTTTCTCGTAACTTCAGCGAAAAATACCCCCACTCGCCGGCACTTCGCTGGAAAACACCAGACGTGAAGGAACCCGCGCGGCGATTGGGCGCGCAAAGTGGCAGCCTTCCCCCGATCCGAGGCGCTTTCCTTTGCATATCGGGTTGCCGGATTAGCCGTATCAAACACAATGAGGCCGCGCAGCCCACCCATTTTGCGACTGCAACCTACCTGCGTCTGGGGGGATTTCTGGGCCGACAGTGCGCGGTAAGCCAAATTGTGTCTTGCCAAAGCACAATGGTGCGGTGCACAAATTGCGGATGCGTATCGCCATCATTGACGAAAGTGCCGCAAGGGCGTCGATCATTGAAGAAGGGCTCAGCTCGCTTGAATCGTCCGAGATTTTTCTGCTGACCAGCCGTGAGGGCCTGATGGCGCGCATCGCCGAAATCGCTCCCGATGTCGTGTTCATGGATCTGGGCAACCCTTCGCGCGATGTGCTGGAAGAGTACTTCAATATGAGCAGGGCTCTCGATCGGCCGATTGCCATGTTTGTCGATCAAAGCGACGAGGCGTCTATCGCAGCCTCTATCGATGCGGGCGTCAGCACCTATGTTGTGGATGGACTTGCCGCGCATCGTATTCAGCCATTGCTGCAAACCACGATGCGCCGGTTTCAAGCCTACGCCCGGCTGGAGGCGGAGCTGTCCGAAGCGCAGGGCAAGCTTGCTGAACGCGACACAATCGACAAGGCAAAGCGCATCCTGATGCAAACCAAGGGCGTTACAGAGCCTGCTGCCTATGCCGAGTTGCGGCAAAAGGCGATGTCATCGAGCCGCCGGATCATCGATATCGCCGACGCCGTCGTAACCGCTCAGGAACTTATGGGAGGACAGTCATGACGGACCGGCTCACAATCGGCTTTCTTCCCCTGGTGGATGCCTGTCTGCCCATTCTCGCGAGCGAGCATGGCTTTGCCGAGCAAGAGGGGCTGGAACTCACCTTTGTTCGCGATGTGTCGTGGGCGACAGTGCTTGACCGGCTCCTTTATGGGCACAGCGATGCCGCCCACATGCTTGCGCCCCTCGCGATTGCGGCGACGCTCGGCCGGGGGCGTCCTGCAACACCTTTGGCAGCGCCGTTTGTCCTGGGCCTTAACGGCAATGCGATCACCGTTTCAAACGCTGTGGCCATTGAGCTGGGCGCAGGTGGTGCGCTGGGTGATCCTGAAGCGCTGGGTGCTCGGTTGAAAACGGTTGCGGATAAACGCCGTAGTGAGGGAAAGCCGCTGCGCTTTGGCGTTGTGCATCGCTATTCCAGTCACAATTACATGCTGCGCTATTGGCTCGCCGGGGTTGGAATCCGCCCTGATGAGGATGTTGAGATCGTCACGATCGCACCACCGTTTAGCGCTGATGCGCTGCAGGCTGGCGAGATTGACGGGTCATGCGTGGGAGAGCCGTGGAATTCGATCGCAGTGGAAAACGGCGCGGGCCAGATTGTCTTGGCGACCGCCCAGATTTGGCGGCGCGGGGTGGAGAAGGTTCTCGCTCTTCGTGCAGAGCGGCTGGATGAAAAGCGTGAGTCTGTCGAAGCGCTGATGCGGGCGATGCGCAATGCTGGCGAGCATTTTGTTGATCCTGCCAATTGGGACACCAATGCAGCGATCCTTGCCCGCCCCGAATATTGTGATGCGCCCGAAACTCTTGTCCGGCGCGCCATTTCAGATCGCCTGGTTCTGAGGAAGGGGGATCGCGAGCGCGAATACCCGGATTTCATGTTCCAGTATCATGAGGCAGCCAACTTCCCGTGGGTCAGCCAGGCAGAGTGGCTTTACAGCCAGTTGGTACGCTGGGATGGCCTGGAATACGATCCGGATCAGGCCGCAGCTGCTGCGCGAGTATTCAGGCCAGATGTATACCGCAGTGCACTATCAGCCACAGATGATCCCTTGCCCACAGCCAGTTCAAAAGTCGAAGGCAGTGTGTCCGAAGCGCTCGAGGCGACAGTCCACAATGGAACTATACTTTTGGAAAATAACACATTTTTTGATGGAAAGAGTTTCGATCCGGACCGCCTGCAGGAGTATATTGCACAGCAGAAATGATGGTGCAGTGCAAAATTGGGTTTGCGTATCTCTGACCGATCGGTTATTCGATTCGAACACACAGCGCATCTCCGACGCAGGAAATGAACTCTCCGCTGGGTGTTAGAGAAAAATTCAGTGGCAACGACGCCGCCCGTTTGCCTCCTTTACCGGAGCGCATCGAGGCGGCTTTTCGCGTTTTGTCTTGAGAAAACGAACAAGGATTACGGGCAATGGCAGCACAGGGCGGGTTCAGATTCGATAGGCGCGGCATGATTGTCGCTTTGCTGGCGAGTGCGGCGCTGGCAGGGTGTGGCGGGTCGCCCGAGGGATCGGGTGAAAGCGTGGTTGCCGCTTCGGTCGATGGCGAGGTGGAAAAGCCCAACCTGAAGTTTGGTTTTATCAAGCTGACCGATATGGCACCGCTCGCCATTGCCAAAGAGAAAGGCTACTTCGCCGAAGAGGGTCTCAACGTCACTCTTGAGCCGCAGGCGAACTGGAAGGTTCTGCTTGACGGCGTGATCGGCGGCCAACTGGACGGCGCGCATATGCTGGCGGGTCAGCCGTTGGCTGCGACGATCGGGTATGGGACCAAGGCTGACCTCATCGCTCCGCTCAGCCTCGACCTCAACGGCAACGCGATCACGCTGTCGAACAAGGTGTGGGATATGATCAAAGCTGACCTGCCCAAGGGCAAGGATGGCAAGCCGATCCACCCGATCAGCGCTGAAGTGCTTAAACCCGTGGTCGCGAGTTTCGAGGAGCAGGGCAAGCCGTTCAACATGGGCATGGTCTTCCCGGTTTCGACCCACAATTACGAGCTGCGCTATTGGCTCGCTGCGGGGGGCCTGAAGCCAGGTTATTACTCCGACGGCGATGTGCAGGGCGTAATCGACGCAGACGTCAAGCTGTCGGTAACCCCGCCCCCGCAAATGCCCGCCACGCTCGAAGCAGGCACAATCGAAGGCTATTGCGTGGGCGAGCCGTGGAACCAGGCGGCGGTGTTCAAGAAAATCGGCGTGCCGGTGATCACCGACGACCAGATCTGGAACGATAACCCGGAAAAGGTCTTTGGCCTGCGCGAAGACTTTGCCGAGAAATACCCCGCCACCACCGCCGCCATGCTGCGCGCAATCATCAAGGCGCAAGCGTGGCTCGATGCAGATGGCGGCGCGAACCGCAAAGAGGCGGTCGAGATCCTGAGCCGCCCCAATTACGTGGGCGCGGACGCTGAGGTAATCGCGGCCTCAATGACCGGAGTGTTCACCTTTGAGCCGGGCGACACGCGCGAAGCGGAAGGGTTCAACATCTTCTTCGATAAGTATGCGGGGTATCCCTATTATTCGGACGCCATCTGGTATCTCACGCAAATGCGCCGGTGGGGGCAGATTGCTCAAGACAAGGACGACCAGTGGTATTTCGACACCGCAAAGGCCGTCTACCGCCCTGACCTTTATCTGGCCGCCGCCAATAAGCTGGTCGAGGATGGGACGATCCCGGCGAAGAGCGTGCCGGAGACAGATGGTTATCGCGGCGAACAAGCAGGCTTCATCGATGGGATCACCTTTGATGGGTCCAAGCCCAACGCGTACCTCGCCAAATTTCCGATTGGCCTCAAACAGGGGCAGAGCGTGACCGGGGCGGGCGTGAGCGGGACGTAATCCGCAAGCCTGATCTGCCAGCCTCTCTTCCATCCGACAGGAGCGCCATCCCATGGCCACCGCCTTTGCCGACACCGACCCGACCAAAGCCAAATCTGACAGCGCGAAGGTGAGCGCGGCGAGCCCAGAGCCCACGGGTTCAGCCTCCTCTCCAGCGATTTCACAAGAGGCACCCGAGGCGAGCCCGACGGTGCTGAAAATTCGCTCGGTTTTGTCAGGCTTGATGTGGCCGATCATCGGTATCGCGGCGTTCCTGGGGCTGTGGGCGGTGCTCGCTCCCACAGTGGACACCTCGCTCGGCACTCTGCCGGGGCCGGTGGAGGTGACGCAGGCGGGCTTCGGACTATTCGACGAATATTCGGCGGCCAAGGAAGCCGAAGCGGCGTTTTATACGCAGCAAGAGGCCAACAACGAAGCCGCCATCGCAGCAGGCAATTCCGGCGCGGTGCGCGACTTCATCTATGCCGGACCGCCGACCTTTCTTGACCAGATCATCACGTCGCTGGAAACCGTCGCCCTAGGTTTCGCACTCGCGACGATCTTTGCCGTGCCCATCGGCATGATGGCGGGCCTCAGCACGCGATTCAACGCGGCGATCAACCCTCTGGTCCAGATCATGAAGCCGGTTAGCCCCCTCGCCTGGCTGCCGATTGTCACGATGGTCATTTCGGCCATGATCACCAGCGCCGATCCCCTTCTGCCCAAGGCATTCGTAATCTCTGCGCTGGTGGTGATGCTGTGTTCGCTATGGCCCACGCTCATCAACACGGCGGTTGGCACCAGCTCGATCGACAAGGATTTGCTCAATGTCGGCAAGGTGCTGCGGCTGGGTTGGTTCGACAAGCTGACCAAGCTCGTCCTGCCCGCCTCGCTGCCTTACATCTTCACCGGTATGCGCCTGTCGCTGGGCGTGGGCTGGATGGTGTTGATCGCGGCGGAAATGCTCGCGCAGAATCCCGGTCTCGGCAAATTTGTCTGGGATGAATTCCAGAATGGCAGCTCGCAGAGCCTCGCACGCATCATGTTTGCGGTGATCGTGATCGGTCTGATCGGCTTCCTGCTCGACCGGCTGATGATGATGCTCCAGACGCTCGTTTCCAAGAACCGCACCGTCTGAGGGAGAGCGATATGACAGACACCCCCTTCCTCTCCCTGCGCGGCCTGACGAAGTCCTATACCGGCAAAACGGGCGACAAGACCGAAGTGCTTGGCGGGATTGACCTTGACGTGTGCGAAGGCGAGTTCGTGGCGATCCTCGGGTTTTCCGGGGCCGGCAAGACGACGCTGATCAATTCGATTGCCGGATTGGTCGAGCCCGACAGCGGCACCATGACCCTGCGCGGCAAGCCGGTTGACGGACCTTCGCGGGAGCGTGGTCTGGTGTTCCAGTCCTATTCGCTGTTCCCGTGGCTGAGCGTGGAAGGAAACGTGACGTTGGCGGTCGATGCGGTGCACAAGGATCGCAGCAAGGCGGATCGCCGCGCGCTGGTGACGCAAAAGGTTGAACTGGTCGGGTTGGGCCACGCAATGGATCGCAAGCCAGCGCAGCTTTCGGGCGGCATGCGCCAGCGGGTCGCGGTTGCGCGTGCGCTGGCGATGGAGCCTGAGATTCTGTTGCTCGATGAGCCGCTGTCGGCGCTCGACGCGCTGACCCGTGCAAAGCTGCAGGATGAGATCGAGCGCATCCGCAAGGAGGAAGGCCGCACGATCCTGCTGGTCACCAATGACGTGGATGAAGCGCTCCTGCTGGCGGACCGCATCGCGGTGCTCACTCCCGCGCCCGCCGCAACAATTGGCCAGATTTGGGACGTCGACGTGGCGCGCCCGCGTGACCGCGAAGCGATCAATGATGATGCCGCCTATCAGTCCTTGCGCAAGGAGATCGTCGACTACCTCGGATCGCTGAATGCCCAGAGCGGCACTGTGGGCGAGAGCGCGATTGATCTGCCGAACGTGACCCCGCTCGACCTGGCGCCTCCACCCAAGGCCTATCGCGACGCGGCGTACAGCGCGGTCGAGAAACGCTATCTGGAATTCTTCAAGCTCGACAAGGTCTATCCCACGCCAAAGGGGCCGTTGAAGGTCGTAGAAGACTTTAACCTACTGATGGACCAAGGCGAGTTTATCTCCCTGATCGGCCATTCGGGATGCGGTAAATCGACCGTGTTGACCATGGCAGCGGGCCTGAATGAAATCAGCGGCGGCGGCATTGTGCTGGACAATCGCGAGATTGAAGCGGCCGGGCCTGACAAGGCCGTCGTATTTCAGGCACCCAGCCTCATGCCATGGCTAACCGCGCGCCAGAATGTCGCCCTGGGCGTGGAGCGGGTCTATCCCCATGCGGAAAAATCCGAACGCGCGGCCATTGTCGACTATTATATCGACCGCGTCGGCCTGAGCGATGCGAAGGACAAGCCGGCGGCGGAAATGTCGAACGGGATGCGCCAGCGCGTCGGTATCGCAAGAGCCTTCGCGTTAAGTCCTCGACTTCTGCTTCTGGATGAGCCGTTCGGGATGCTTGACAGCCTGACGCGCTGGGATTTGCAGGATGTGCTGGTCGAAACGTGGAACCGGACCAAGGTGACCGCGATCATGGTGACGCATGACGTCGACGAGGCGATCCTTCTGGCAGACCGCGTGGTGATGATGACCAATGGCCCGCGCGCAACCATCGGCAAAGTGTTGAAAGTGGACCTGCCGCGCCCGCGCGACCGCAAGGCGCTGCTCGAACACCCGAAATTCTACCAATATCGGCAAGAGATGCTGCACTTCCTTGCCGAATACGATCACGGCCCGGACGCAAAAGCGGCCTGACCCTGTCGTGGCAATCCAGTGGTGAGGGTATGGCAATGGTGCCTCCTTCGTATCGCCACTCCTCTCCGGCAGCCCGCTTGGCTGCATCTGCTCGAGCAATGACGCTCGGCTTCCCGATCACAAAAGCGACCGCGAAAATGCGGCGCAAAGAGGGTCTTGATGCGTTTTGAATCTATTGCCTGCGTTGTTTTGCTTTCCACCAGTGCTGCCCCGGCTATTGCCGGTCCGCTCGACCCGATCGAGCTGAGCGAGGGCGTGACCCTTGATCCGATCCTTGATGCGCGCTTCAGGATCGAGACTGCCGATCAGTCCACGTTTGAAGATGATGCAACCTCGATCACGATCCGTGCACGGGCGGGCGCGGAGCTGAAGGTGAACGGCTTCTCGATCATCGCCGAGGGTGAGTTCACCGGCCAGATTGAGGATGATTACAACGATACCCTTCCAGGCAACGGGACCGAGCCCTTCCCGGTTATCGCCGACCCGGAGACCGCTGAGCTCAACCGGCTTAACATCGGGTACAACCGCGGTGACTTTTCCGCGAAGCTCGGTCGTCAGCGCATCATCCACGAAGATGCGCGTTTCATCGGCAATGTCGTATGGCGTCAGAACGAGCAGACATTTGATGCCGTGCGCGCCATCGGCACTCTGGGGCCGATTGAGCTCGACCAGACCTATGCGATCAGTCAGCGGACCATCTTTGGTTCGGAAAGCCCCAACGAATTCTTCGACGGTGATTTTGTCTTCACCAAGGCTGCCGCCACCTTCGATCCCGTGCGTCTCGTCGCCTTCCGTTATGAGTATGATTACGACACGCGCGTCGCCTTTTCGAGCGAGACCTACGGCGCGACAGTCAGTGGGCAATTCGATGTAGGGCCGCTCAAGGTCGGGCTGAAAGGCACCTACGCCAATGAGCGGGATACGGGGCTGAACCCCGTTGATTTCAGCGCCGACTACATTCTCGCTGAAGGCAGCCTCACCTTCAAAGGCTGGACCCTGCGCGCGCAGTATGAAGAGCTGGGAAGCGACAATGGCATCGCCGCGTTTCAAACTCCGCTCGCCACCGCACATAAATTCAACGGGTTTGCCGATCTCTTCCTTGTGACGCCCGCCACGGGCCTGCGCGACAGCAATGTGCGCGTCACCAAGAAGTTCGACGTGAAGGGTCTGCCGGGCGGCATCTTTGTGCTGGCGGGCTATCACGAGTTCGACAGCGACTTTGGCGGTTTTGACTACGGCACCGAATTTGATGCGGTCGTCCGCTTCAATGTCGGCCCTGTGGGGCTGCTCGCGAAATACGGCAATTATCAGTCGGACGGGTTCGGGCCAGACACCGAACGCTTCACCATGCAGGCCGGGATCAGTTTCTGATCATCCGGCGGCCTTGGATATCAACGGAGAGAGTAAGTGAACGTGCAAACCGGGTTCGACAAAGGAATGCCAAGAGGTGCCCGCGAACGGCTGGTCGTAATCGGCAACGGCATGGCCGGCTGCCGCGCGGTAGAGGAAATCCTCGCACTAGCGCCCGACCGCTTCGCAATCACCATTTTCGGCGCGGAGCCGCGCGTCAATTATAACCGTATCATGCTCTCCCCGGTTCTGGCGGGCGAGAAGAGCTTTGATGAAATCGTCATCAACTCTGCCGAATGGTATGAAGAGAACGCGATCAACCTGATTTCTGGCGATCCGGTGATCCATATCGACCGCGAGGCACAGCAGGTCGTCTCGCGCGCGGGCAGGATCGAAGGCTATGACAAGCTGTTGATTGCCACAGGCTCTGACCCGTTTGTGATCCCGGTGCCGGGCAAGGATCTGCCGGGCGTGGTCACCTTCCGCGATCTCGACGATGTAGAGACCATGCTGAGCGCGGCCAAGAACAGTTCCAGAGCCGTGGTCATTGGCGGCGGATTGTTGGGTCTTGAGGCGGCACACGGGCTGAGCCTGCGCGGGATGGAGGTAACAGTCCTCCACCTGATGCCCACGCTGATGGAACGCCAGTTGGATGAGGCAGCGGGTTATCTGATCAAAAGCGAGCTGGAAGGGCGCGGGATGAAAATCCTCACCGGCGCGGATACTGGCGAGATCGTTGAGAAAGAAGGCCGCGTGGGCGGCGTGAAGCTGAAGGATGGAACGCAGATCGAGGCTGATCTGGTCGTCATGGCGGTCGGCATCCGGCCCAACGCCAGGCTCGCCAAAGGCAGCGGCATCGATGTCGAGCGCGGCATTGTGGTCGATGATCACATGGTTACCAGCGACCCCAATATCCTCGCTGTGGGCGAATGCGTTCAGCACCGCGGGCAATGCTACGGACTGGTCGCGCCGCTGTGGGATATGTGCCGCGCGCTGGCCGCTGGATTGGCAGCGATACCCAAACCCTACGAAGGCTCGGTCACGTCCACCAAGCTCAAGGTGTCGGGCGTTGATCTGTTTTCCGCTGGCGATTTCTCGGGCGGCGAAGCATGCGAAGATATCGTCATGCGCGATGCCTCTCGCGGCGTTTACAAACGCGTTGTGGTCAAAGATGACAGGGTTATCGGCGCGGTCCTTTACGGCGATACGCAGGACGGCAATTGGTATTTTGACCTGCTGAAAACTCAGCAAGACGTCTCCGACATTCGTGAAGCGCTGATCTTTGGCCAGGCCTTCGCATCGGGAGGGTCCGCGCTGGACCCTAACGCCGCCGTTGCAGCGCTTTCGGACGACGCAGAGATCTGCGGCTGCAACGGTGTGTCCAAGGGCCAAGTGATCGGCTGTATCAAGGAAGGCGCAAACAGCGTCGATGCCGTGCGCGGCACATGCAAGGCTTCGGCCAGCTGCGGATCGTGCACGGATCTGGTGGAAAGCCTGCTGTCGCTCACTCTGGGCGACGAGGTTGAGGAAAGCGCGGCGACAATGTGTGGCTGCACCAGCTTTGGCCATGACCATGTTCGCAAGGCCATCGTTGAAAACGGCTATATGTCGATCCCCGAAGTCATGCAGGAGCTGCACTGGTCGACGCCCGATGGCTGTTCGAAATGCCGCCCGGCTTTGAACTATTACCTGCTGTGCGCCTCTCCGGGCGAATATGTTGACGATCAGAAAAGCCGCTTCGTCAACGAACGCCTTCACGCCAACATCCAGAAGGACGGCACATACTCTGTCGTCCCGCGCATGTGGGGCGGCATCACCAACCCGCGCGAATTGCGCGCGATCGCCGACGTGGTCGAGAAATACGAAGCGCGCATGGTCAAGGTCACCGGCGGGCAGCGGCTCGATATCTTTGGGATCAAGAAAGAAGACCTGCCCGCCGTTTGGGCGGACCTGAACGCGGCTGGCATGGTGTCTGGCCACGCTTACGGCAAGGCGTTGCGCACGGTAAAAACCTGCGTGGGCAGCGAATGGTGCCGGTTCGGCACGCAGGATTCCACCGGGCTGGGCGTCAAGCTGGAGCAGATGAGCTGGGGCAGCTGGATGCCGCACAAATTCAAGATGGCCGTCAGCGGATGCCCGCGCAATTGCGCCGAGGCGACGATCAAGGATTTTGGCGTCATCTGCGTTGACAGCGGATACGAACTGCACATTGGCGGCAATGGCGGGATCAAGGTGCGCGTCACCGATCTGCTCACTCGCGTCGATACCGAAGAGGAGGCGCTGGAAATGAGCGCGGCCTTTGTTCAACTGTATCGCGAAGACGCCTGGTATCTGGAGCGCACAGCGCCGTGGGTGGAGCGCAAGGGGCTCGATTGGGTGAAGGCGCAATTGCTGGATGATCCCGAGGCCGTGCCTGCGCTGGCCGCGCAGTTTTATCACTCACAAAGCTTCTTCCAGGACGATCCGTGGGCGCAGCGCGCCGCAGGCGACCGGGTTGATCTGCACAGCCATGTGGGCAGTCTTGGCGCAGGACCGCCTGCCGATGGTGCAATCAAAGCGGTGGAGCCGGCTGAATGAGCGAGCGTCAGCCCGATTGGGTCAACATTTGTGAAACCTCCTCAATTGAACCCGGCATGGCCGGCACCGTGCCGGTCGAAGGCGCTGATGAGATTGCGATCTTCCACACGATTGGCGGCGATTTCTACGCGCTGGTTAACAAGTGCCCGCATAAGGGCGGCCCGCTGAGCCAAGGCATCGTCCACGGCGACAGCGTATCGTGCCCGTTGCACAATTGGCGCATTTCCTTGCAGTCGGGAGAGGCCTTGGGCGAGGATGAAGGCTGCACGCCCACCATCCCGCTCAAGGTCGAAGGCACAGCGATCTTGCTCGACCGCGCGGCCATCGTGGCGCGGCAGGCCGTTTAGAGGTTTCGCGGTGGCTTCGATCAAGACCACTTGCGCCTATTGCGGCGTTGGCTGCGGGATCACCGCAAAGGTGACGGGCGAGCGCTCGGTCGAGATCGCAGGCGATCCCGAGCACCCGGCCAATCACGGTGCACTGTGTTCCAAGGGCACGCATCTGGGCGAGACCGTGGGACTGGAAGGGCGTCTTTTGCACCCGATGATCGGCCAACGCCGGGCCGGATGGGACGAAGCCACCAACGAGATCGCCGCCCGCATGCAGGCGTGCATCAAGCTGCACGGCCCAGAAAGTATTGCGTTCTATGTCTCTGGCCAGCTTTTGACCGAAGACTACTATGTCGCGAACAAGCTGATGAAAGGCTTTATCGGCAGCGGCAATATCGACACCAATTCAAGGCTTTGCATGGCCAGCGCAGTCGCTGCGCACAATCGCGCCTTTGGCGAGGATATCGTGCCGTGCACCTATGAGGACGTCGATCACGCCGACGTCATCCTGTTGGTCGGATCGAACACGGCTTGGTGCCACCCGGTGATCTGGCAGCGCGTCGAGCGCGCGCGCGAGGCGAACGGCACCAAGCTCGTCGTAATCGATCCGCGCCGCACCGAAACCGCAGAGCGGGCCGATCTGCACATTCCCGTGGCGCCCGATGGTGATGTGGCGTTGTTCGATGCGTTGTTAGCGGCACAGAACGTGGACACAAAGGCGGCAGAGGCGGCCTGCGAAGTGCCCGAAGGCTTCTGGGATCGCCCTCGCGCCGATCACGGGATCGATGCCGATCTGTTCGCCGAGCTTGCCGGAATGGTCGCGGGCTCTGATCGCCTGATTACGCTGTTCAGCCAAGGCGCAAACCAGTCGCGCTGCGGCACCGATAAAGGCAACGCGATCATCAACCTGCATCTGGCGACCGGGCAGATCAACCGGCGCGGGGCAGGCCCTTTCTCCATCACCGGCCAACCCAATGCGATGGGGGGGCGCGAAGTGGGCGGGCTGGCGAATACACTGGCCTGCCACCTCGGATTTGCCGAACACGAACGCGCGAGTGTGGCGCAGTTTTGGCAAACGGATCGGCTTGCAGCGGGGCCGGGCCTCAAAGCGGTCGACCTGTTCGAAGCCATGCATCGCGGCGACATCAAATTTGTCTGGGTGATGGCGACCAATCCGGCGGTATCCATGCCGGACGCCGCCCGCGTGCGCGAGGCGCTGTCGGTGTGTGAGACTGTAGTGGTCTCCGAAGTGCTTGAGGACACCGACACTGCGCGTTTCGCTCATATTCGCCTGCCCGCTTTGGCGTGGGGCGAGAAAGACGGGACGGTCACCAATTCCGATCGCACCATCAGCCGTCAGCGCGCGCTGTTCGAAGCGCCGGGCGAAGCGCGCGCTGACTGGCGCATCATCGCCGATGTGGCGCGCGCAATGGGCTTTGGCGGAGCATTTGATTTCCCAACGCAGGCCAGCGTCTTCCGCGAATATGCCGCGATGACCGCGTTGGCGGCTCAGTGCGGCAAAAAGCTGAACATCACCCAATGGGCCGAAGCGAGCGACGCTGAGTATGAAAGCATGGCTCCTTTTCGCTGGGGCGGGGATCACCCTTTGGATAGCGGCGCACCGACACCGTCGGGCAAACCGCGCCTCGTCAAAGTGGCGCCCCCTCCACCGCGCCAGACCTCAGCCGAGTTCCCCATGAGGCTCAACACCGGGCGTTATCGCGACCAGTGGCACACCATGACGCGCACCGGATACAGCCCGCGTCTGGCGCATCACCGGCGCGAGCCGTTGGTGGAAATCCATCCGCGCGACGCCGAGGCTCTGCAAATTGCGCAAGGCGACCTTTGCAAGGTGGCGACGCCTCGGGGCTCAAGCTTCTACCGTGCAACGCTGAGCGGAGGCCAGATGCGCGGTGCTCTCTTTGTGCCGATGCACTGGACTGACATCACCGCTTCGCCCGCAACCGGGCGCACGGGAAAGCTAGCCAGCGCGGACACAGATCCGATCTCGGGCCAGCCCGCGTTCAAGGACACCGCCGCCAGCATCGAGCGCATCGAACCCGTCTGGCGCGGCTTTCTTGTGTCGCGCGATGCGGTGGACGTATCAATATGCGACTACGCCGTGCGAAGCCGGGTTGAAGGCGGCTGGCTTTATGAAATGGCCGGGTTTGCCCACATGAACCCCATCGAACTGCTTCCTGATGGCGCAATCAGTGAAGTCGCATACCCTTCAACAGGGATGCAGCGCTTTGCCATTTGTGACGAGGATGGCGCGCTTATCGCCGCTCTGTTTCTTACCCGAAACGGTGATTTGCCGCCGCGCGATTGGGTTACAGCCCAGTTGGGGCAAACCGCTCAGGATTCCATGGCTCTGCTCGCTGGGCGTCCGCGCATCGCGGCGCCTGCTCGCGGGGCTATAGTGTGCGTGTGCCACGATGTCGGCGCGCTGGAGATTGATGAGATCATCGCCAAGGGCGCGAACAGTGTTGCCGCCATAGGCGCAGACTGCCGAGCGGGCACCAATTGCGGATCGTGCCGACCTGAGCTCGCCCGTATGCTCAAAGAATGGGACGCTGAAATCAAGGAGGCTGCCGAATGAGCGCCGATTTTCCAATGGGAAGCGTGTGGCTGGTGGGCGCTGGACCGGGCGATCCGGAACTGCTGACCCGCAAGGCCGAACGCCTTTTGCAAAGCGCCGATATCGTCTTTTACGATGCGCTTGTCAGCCAGGGCGTGCTCGATCTGATCCCTGAAAGCACACCGCGCCAGTCGGTCGGCAAACGCGCGGGTCGCCATTCGGTCCCGCAGCCGATGATCTGCGACATCATCGTCAAAGCCGCCCTGAAAGGCCAGCGCGTGGTGCGCCTGAAAGGCGGCGACCCATCGATTTTTGGCCGCGCTAACGAAGAGCTGGATGCGTGCCGCGAACACGGCATCACAGCGCAAATCTGCGCCGGCGTCACCACCGCCAGCGCCGCCGCCGCCAGCCTTGGGACATCTCTGACCACCCGTGGCCTGGCCCGGCGGGTGACCTTTGTCACCGCGCACACCACCAAAGGCGCAGCGCCCGAACTCGAGTGGGCCACGCTCGCCGATCCGGAGGCAACAATTGCGGTCTATATGGGCAAGTCATCGGCGCGGCATATCACGCAAGGGCTTGTTTCTGCCGGCCTGTCTCCCGAAACGCCCGCCGTTGTGATCGAGAATGTCAGTTTGCCGCAAGAACGCGCCTTTCACACACGCCTCGCAACGCTGCCTATCGCGATAAAAGGAGCCACAGGTGCAGGTCCGGCGCTGATCCTGATAGGAGAAGCGCTGCGTGAAACCACCGACAAGAGCGCTCGTGCCTCTGCTTCAACGCGTCGTTTTATAGCCGCTTGAACATCGGGCTCGCAGACTTGGCGCAAAGAAACAGGGCACGCTTTGGCGCGGCACCTGAACATCCCGATTTGTATATTAGCTTGCAGGAAAGATTGCGGTAGCCGCACGTCTGGACAGAATGCCTGGAGCTGTATTGAAGACGCGACGGCAGTTTTCGCACAGTCGAGCGCAGATGCTGGACCGCGCCCGGGTTGATATCAGGTCCAAATCGCGGGACAGCCCTTTCCCTGAATACTTCGAGCTCAAATGGAAAAAGCCAGCCGGTGAGGAGGACACCGGCTGGCTTCCCTTGGCCTAAGGCAGCCCAAGTTGGAGTTGATCAGAAGGCAAACCGCACCCGCACGCCTCCCGAGTGTGACTGGTAATCAGAGGCAAAACGGCCGCGATATTCAGCACCGATCGACAATCCGCCCTCGTTCACGAAGTCGAGACCGGCTGCGATATCGAAGCGGGACGCTCCGGCTTCGTCAGCCACCACCGTGAAGGTGTCGGCACCGCCGTTGAACGAGCCGCCCACTGCCAGCGGATTGCTGCTCAGGTCGTAAGCATAGTCGACGCTTGCAAACGGGATCACACCCGTTTCAGCTTTGCCCGCGACTTTCAGACCGATCCGGGCTTCGAGGAATTCGGCGCTATCGCTGTCCAAAGTCAGGCCAAGGCCACCGGTTTCAGTGAAGGTGTCACGCGACAACTCGGCATAGCGAAGGCCCGCGTTCGGAGTGATCAGTACTGCGCCAGCGTTGATATCGTAGCCAGCATTCACACTGCCGTAAAAGCCATCCACATCGCTTTCACCTGTGACCGGCGAACCGAGCGCCGTGCGGCTGTTGTCAACCGAACTGAACGAGTAGCCAAGCTCTGCATTCACATAGGCCTGACCAAGATCGAACCCGGCATAGCCACCGATCTGGAAAGCGCTGATATCGCTCTGAGAGCCAGCAGCGCCATTCGCTTCAACCTCGATATCCGAATAGTTGAAAATCACACCAATTGTGGCGGTTTCTCCGACTCTTCCATCAAGGCCCAGCGTAAAGCCGAGCGTATCGGCATCATAGCCAAGCGAGCTGAGGCTGGTCGGATCGGCATCGGCGGTGCGATAGAACGCTTCGCCCCACAGGCCCACGCCACTTCCGCGCAGACGATCCTGTACCTGCGAACTTGCAAGGCGTTGTGCCTCGTAAATCTCGCGAGTGACACCGTCATTGATAGCCGGGAGCAATGTCAGGGCTGCCGCTTCAAACTCGCTCGCCGAAGCCACGCCGTTCAGCGCCGCAAAGGCATCAGCAGGCAGTCGGTTGTTCGCCGCAGCCGAAGTGATCGCTCCGCCAAAGCTGTTGACGTTCGCATCGCCCGATACCGCGCCAAGATTGGCCGCCGCTGCTGTGATCGAGATCGAACCCAGATTGACCGTGTAGTCGATCAGGAAGTCATTCTCGATCACGTTCACGGTGGTGCCGTTATCGGTGAACGTGCCAGTCTCAGACAGGACATTGATGGTCGTACCGACATCGGCCTGACCGATCTGCGTCGCGGCAATGTTCACAATGCTGCCTGCGCCTAGCGTGGTGTCACCGGCAACCGCCAGCGAGTCCCTGCCAAGATCAAAGGCGAGCGTTCCGTTGGCAACCAGGCTCCCTTCGATCAATCGAGCGCCGCTCACCGTGATCGAACTGGCCGCATCGCTCGTTACGTCAACTGCGCCAAGGATATCGCCTGACAGCGTCGTCGTGCCTTCGCCGAACGCAAATGTGTCAGCGAAAGCCGAACCAACAAAGTCACCCTCCAGCGCGCCGCCGTTCTGAACAAAGTTCAGCGCAGCAAGAGCAGTCGAAGCATCCACTGCGACCGGGCCGGTGATGGTGCCGCTGTTGGTGAAGGTTCCCGTGAAGGCAACATTCTCGATCGACACAGCCGCGCCGGTCTCTGCCGAGATCGTGCCATTGTTGACGATGTCCTGTGTCGCCGTGACCGTCGCACCAGCACCAGCGCCGTTGAACAGCCGCAGACCGGCCGACGCACCCGAAGCTTGCGCTTCGCCGCGACCCGCCAGAGTGCCGTCGTTGATAATGGTGAAGCTGCGCACGTCGCCATCGGCGGTGCCGAGCTGAAGCGAGACCGCCGAACCGGCAACCCCTGCGTCCACCACACCTGTGTTGTTGAAGGTGAAGTCGTTAGCGGTGCCATCGGCGTAAACGGTGCCGTTGCGCTGTGCGCCGGTGCCCAGAATTGAGCCCGAGTTGTTCACCGTCAGGCCATTGCCATCAATGTTGAGAGCGCGGCTGTCCGATGAGATGGTACCCGAGTTGTTGACGATAGCCCCAGCGAAGTCACCTCCGCCAGCCGGGGTCGGGTTTCCGAAATACAGCCCGTTCTGAACGCCCGAAATCGTGCCCGAATTGTCCAGAGTGCCTTGGAAGCTCACTCCA
This sequence comes from Erythrobacter sp., assembly GCA_049647465.1. Taxonomy (GTDB): domain Bacteria; phylum Pseudomonadota; class Alphaproteobacteria; order Sphingomonadales; family Sphingomonadaceae; genus Erythrobacter. The sequence continues at coordinate 9,918 of JBARXS010000085.1, read as the reverse complement.
TTGACGAAGCGGATCCCGGCGGCGGTGCCATTGGCTGCTTCTGAAGCGATCGTTCCGCTATTACTGATATTGCCAACAAACAGGCCATCGCTGGTTCCATCGAGCGCGCCCATGTTGCGGGCCCGCTCAAAGCGCAGACCGTCACCAGCCGCCGCCAAACCAGCGCCCGCATTGCCGCGGCCCTGAATGGTGCCGTCATTGGTGATGGTGAAGGCGTTGCCGCCATCGGCTGCCGATGCCAGCTCAACCGAGAAGCCGGCGCCTTCATTGCCTTCGCCAGCATCGATGACGCCGCCCGCAAGGTTGTTCAGCTCAAAGGCCTGCGCGGTAGAGTCTGCATAAACGGTTCCGTTGCGCTGGTTGCCAGTGCCGAGGATCGATCCGGAGTTGTTTACCACCAGCCCGGTGCCGTCGATATTCAGCGCGCGGCTGTCTGACGAAATGACGCCTGAATTGAGCACAACGCCGCCTGTATGATCGGCATCATTTCCGAAATACAGGCCGTTTTGCGCGCCGGAGATTTCACCAGTGCTCGTGTTGTTCAGCGTACCTTGAAAGCCAATCCGGTTTGCAAAGCGGATGCCTGCAACAGTGCCTTGTGTGCTCTCTGAATTGATCAGGCCGGAATTGGTGATGTCGCCTTCATAGACATATTCCGGGGCTAGGCCCGGGCCGAAGAAGCGAATGCCATCACCAGCCGTTCCGCCCATTGGCGATGACTGGCCGCGCCCTTGGATTGTTCCGGCATTGGTGATCGCACCGCCGCGAGGAGCACCGCCGCCGCCAACTTCAATCGCAACGCCAGCGCCCTCAACACCAGCGTCGATCAGGCCAGTTGCGGCGTTATTGATCGTGATGTTGTTCGATGTGCGATTGCCATAGACCGCGCCATTGCGCTGGCTCCCGGTGCCCAGGATCACACCATCATTGTTAAGCACCGCGTCGGTGCCATCGAAGTTGACCACACGCGATTCGCCTTCAAGACGACCGGTTGCAGCGTTGTTGATTGTCGCGCCGGTCGTGCCCTGATTGACCTGCACGGTCTGGGTCACGCCGGTGGTTGCGAGTGTTCCAGCATTGCCGAGCGTCACATCATTATTGGCCACAACCACAACGGGTGCGCCATCGACGGTACTGGCTACGCCAGCGGCTGCTGTGATGGTGTCGCCATCGGCTGCGGAGGTTACGGTTGCGTCGTCACCGTCATTGATAATCTGCTGCGCGCTGGCGGAGCCGGCGACGAGGATTGCAATAGATGACGAAGTGAGAAGCAGGTGTGCGGGGGTCAGGAGCGTTCTGCGTATTTCGGGGGTTTTCATTGGGCTGCCTTTCGGTTTCAAAAAATGGTGAAAGGCGGGCTCAAGGGGTCTGGGCGCCCGCCTTCCGAGACAGGCATCTATGGGCTGAGCTGGCAGCTGTATAATACAAGCTCTCAATGGACTTGATAGGCAGAAACTATCGAGTAACCTATTGATGAACATATATTTTATATCAGAAAAGCACCAAGGGCCAGCCTGTCGTAACAAGCTGGCCTGAACACCAGAAAGGGTCTCTTGCAATGGGGTTCGGAGCTTAGTTCAATGCGGTTACATGCTTTGGCGGATTGGCCCGAATTTCATCACAAAGAGCCATCAGAATGTGTTCACGCGGACAACCCTTGCGCGACACAAATCCGATGTCCCTTCCGTAAGTGGCATCGTCGATCTGGACGAACCGCATCTCCGGATTGGCGCACTCCAGAATGGGCTGTGCGAGAATTGGCACCAGAGCGCAGCCCACTTCGTCGGTCAGGTAGTGTGACATGGTCAGAAAATTTGTGGCCAACAATTGGTCGGGAACATCAATGCCGATGTTCTTTGCGCGGCAGAGCGAAAGGGTATCGGCCCGGAAGCAGTGTTCTCTGGTCAAAAGCAGTAATTCTTCGATAGGAATATCGCAGGCGCTTACGCTCTGGGTGTTTGCGAGCCGATGATTCTTTGAAACCATCAGGACAAGCGGTTCCTTGAAGACTGGCGTGAACTGATATCCTGGTGGAGCAACCGGGCCGCTCATCATCGCCACATCGACAACGCGCTCTTCAAGTTCGGTCAACAATGCCTCGGTCGGCTGCTCGCGATAAATAACATTTATGCCATCAGCGACCGAACGGATAGTCTTCGACATATAGGGCAATACGAATGGGGCCAGCGTCGGGATCATCCCGATCCTCAGCGGTGCGGCGAGTGGGTCATGATATTCAGCAGCGGTGTCCGATATCCGCTGTGCAGCGCGCAGCATCTCGCGCGCAGTCGCAACAATTCTGGAACCGGCATCGGTTGTGAATACGCCCGAGTTGGTCCGGGCAAAAAGCTCGACACCCAAACGCTCTTCAAGCTTTTTCACCTGAGCCGAAAGCGAAGGCTGGCTCACATGACAGGCCTGAGCAGCCCGCCCAAAGTTGCGATACCGGTCAATTGCCGTGACATATTCCAGATCTCGAAGGTTCATGTTCCACTCCTCCTCGGCAGGGATACGTCGAACAAACGGGATTGGTTACACGGCTATCGGGATCGGCGGTGAAAAGCTTGCCGCCATGCCCATATCAAGAGTCTTCGAACGGCCGATCCTGAGGCGCGTGGACATTTTCGGCCTCCCAGCCTGGCTTTGCCAAGAGCGGACCTTCAGCAATTGGCGCAAGAAATTGCTCTTACTGGCAGCCATTGTGCTTTCGCCACATGACAGGATCGTGACCAGTCGGCACCGAAGCGCACGCATCGCTCTTCCAACTGCCATAACCGCGCAAGCGCGAGTAGAGCGCTATTTGCTGATCGGTCAGAATGGGTAGCGTTTTCAGATGGGCTGCGAGGTGCGTCAGTCGAAGAAGCGGCCTTGGTTTCGCCATGTCCCTTATGAGCGTTTTCTGCGTCCGCATGTTCATCAGATTGCGCGAACCCGGCATGATGCGCGCTCTTTTAAGCTCTTGTTGGGTAGCCGTCACCCCACAACAACATGTCAGCTACTGCGTCTCTTGCATCAGCCGACGCGCATAGGGTGAAAGGTCGCTCCCCATGAAATGACCGACCGCATTGATCGTACCGTCTTCACCCAGCGTCAATACGCCAATTTCGCCTTCGGAAAGACTCAATCCGGTCGCGCGCAGGATGCTTCCGCCATGGGTGATCAAAGCGATATTCGTGTCTGGCATTCCCGGCGAAAGCTCAACCAAAAGCTCGCGCACCTCACTTGCGGCAATATCGAGATTGCGCTGCCCTTCAGGGTCATGGTGCATCAGTCGATTATCGGTCTCGTAATTCACGCCGAACATGTAACGCGCGGTTTCTGCGCTGCGACACATCGGGCTCGTAATCACGCGGCCAATGTTGATATCGAGCATTCTCATCACAAAGCCCGTTTCCTGAGCCCCGGCCACGCCCGCCAGCGACAGATTGCGTTGCGCCCTGCAGTCGCCGGGATCGCGACTGTAATCGTCGGGCCTTGAGGGGAGCTCGGTGCGCTCATGGCGGATGATGAGGACGTATCCGCCACTCTGAAGCTCCCCGAGCAACTCCTTGAGGTCAACGGGCGGAACTTCTTGACCAGAGTTTTGCCCAAGCGCTGTATGGTGGATCGGTGAAAGCACCAGCATCGTCATAGCCAAAGCGAACATCACCGCAGCCTTGCTTGCGAGCATGAGCGGAGATTTCATGGGAGTGGGTCGCTCCTGGTTAGGGTGAGCCATAGAGTGCGAAATTCTGAAAATATCAGGACGCGCTACGAAAGCCGGGCGAAGTTCGCGACGCCCGGTGACGGTGTTCTCTCCGTGCTTGTGGGACGCTCGCTGCCCGGTGCCAGTCTGCCGATAAGCTTCGCCAATTCGCCCAAGGGCTCGTCTCCCAGACTGTAATAGACCAGCTTGGCCTCTTTGCGCGTTTCCACGAGACCGGCCTTTCTGAGCACGCCAAGCTGTTGGGACAAAGCCGGTTGCCCGATCTGAGCTGCGTCTTCGATCTCGCCGACATTGCGTTCACCTTCGCTCAGGACCTGAAGGATGCGGAGGCGAAGGGGGTGAGCAAGCGCCTTGAGCTCTTCGACCATTGTTTCGGTCATTTGCTATGCTCCTCTTCCATGTCGCGGAGGAACCACGAAGCTTCACCGCGCGCTTGGTAAACTGCGTCGAGATCGGTTGCGGGCGCTTTCAGCAAAGCATCTCCGACCTGCCAGTTGGCGGGCGACAAGCCGCCTGTAGCGTCGATCGCCTGTAGGGCGTCCAGAGTGCGGAGCATTTCCGGGATGGAGCGTCCGACATTGTTTGGATAGCAGGTCATCGCGCGAATGATGCCTTCGGGGTCGATGAAGAAAGTCGTTCGCACCGCCGCGCTGTCATTGTCGGTGGGCGCAACCATTCCAAACGCCCGGCCGATCACAAGCGTGGGGTCTTCGACAATCGGGAAGCGCACTTCGATGCCGAAGCTCTCCTTGATCAGTCGAAGCCATGCGAAATGCGAGAACAGGCTATCAACCGAAAGAGCCATGAGCTCGCATTTACGCTTCTGAAAAGCCTTGGCCTCTCTCGCCAGCTCGACAAACTCGGTCGTGCACACCGGAGTGAAATCCGCAGGGTGCGAGAACAAGATCAGCCATCGACCGCGATAGGCGAACAATTTGACCGGGCCGATAGTGCTTCGTGCCTCGAAATCGGGCGGCGTATCGCCAATGCGCAGGCCTGAGCAGGGCGCTTGTAAGTGCTGAAGTTCCGTATCCATCCCAACGCTTATAACGCTTGACACCAGGAAGGCAATACATATACACAATTTATGTAATTGAATTGGAGAAACGCCATGAGTCGCGATGATCAGCCCCTGCAGGCCGCTGCCCAACAGATCGAGCGCGCCATAAGCGACAAGGCGATGCGCCCTTCAATCGCGGGCTTCTTCGACGAGGCAACCAACACGGTTAGCTACGTGGTGCACGATCCTGCCACCTGCGAGGCGGCCATAATTGATTCCGTGCTCGACTATGAAGCGGCCTCGGGACGGACTTCCAACAGCTCGGCGGATTTGATCATTGAATACGTGGATTCGCATAATCTGAAAGTGATGTGGCTGATCGAGACCCACGCGCATGCGGATCACATTTCGGCTGCGCCCTACCTTCAGGAGAAACTTGGAGGGAAACTCGCCATCGGAAAAGAGATCATCCGCGTTCAGCATGTTTTCGGCAAATTGTTCAACGCCGGCACCGATTTTGAGCGTAACGGATCGCAGTTCGATCACCTGTTTGTCGATGGCGAGACATTCCGGCTTGGCGAGATTGAGGGCATCGCTTTGCATGTCCCCGGTCACACCCCGGCCGATATGGCCTTCATCATCGGTGATGCCGCCTTTGTCGGTGACACGATTTTCATGCCTGACTTCGGAACGGCGCGCGCAGACTTCCCCGGCGGCGATGCCCGCCAGCTGTTCCATTCGATCCGGCGACTACTTTCGCTGCCAGACGCGACGCGGTTATTCCTTTGCCATGATTACAAGGCGCCGGGTCGTGATGAATATGCCTGGGAATCCACCGTCAGGCAGCAGCGCGAGGGGAATGTTCACGTCAAAGACGGCGTGACCGAAGACGAATTCGTCGAAATGCGCACCACCCGCGACGCGACTCTCGCGATGCCCAATCTGATCATGCCTTCGGTGCAGGTGAACATTCGCGGCGGGCGCCTGCCCGAGCCAGAGGATAACGGCGTCAGCTACATCAAAATTCCCGTTAACGCGGTATGACGCTTCCCGGCTTTCCTGACGCCGCGCCGCTCGCGGGCCTTGCAGGCGGTGTTCTCATCGGGCTTGCGGCGGCTCTGATGCTGCTTGGTGCGGGCCGAATCGCTGGCGTTTCCGGTATTGCCGCTCGGGCAGTCGGCCTGTCGGAGAGCAGCCTCCCGCGCGTATCAGCCTGGGCGTTTGTCATTGGCCTGCCGGTTGGCGCTCTGATTGTCCTGCTTGTCATGGGAGGCTTGCCAGCGAACTTTGCATCCCCTGCTTTCCTTATCGTGGCAGGACTGATCGTCGGCATTGGTACCCGGCTCGGTAGTGGCTGCACCAGCGGGCATGGCGTTTGCGGGATGAGCCGTTTTTCCCAGCGATCAATCGTTGCAACGCTTACCTTCATGATAACCGGCTTTGCGACCGTGGCATTGATGAACGCGGCTGGACTTGAGGTGCTCAAGTGATCGGGCGCATTCTCATCCCAGCGCTGTCCGGCACAATCTTCGGCGCTGGTCTTGCGCTGGGCGGAATGACTGATCCCGCACGGGTTCGCGGATTTCTCGACCTGTTCGGCGATTGGGACCCTACCCTTGCATTTGTCATGGGCGGGGCCGTGCTAGTCATGATCGTCGCTTGGCAAATTCAAGCCAGGCTAGCCCGGCCCTTGTTTGATCAGAGCTTCGCTTTACCGGGCACAAAGGACCTGACGCCTCGCCTGATTGGCGGATCGGCGCTGTTTGGCGTTGGTTGGGGCATCGCAGGCCTGTGTCCGGGGCCTGGCATTGCAGCCCTCGTTATCGAGCCGATTTCAGCAGCGATCTTCGTGGCCGCAATGTTCGCGGGGATGTTCCTCGTCCGCCTTATGGAAGGAACCGCCTGATGGAAATCCGCGACGTCGCCCCCGGCTTTTCCGTTGCGCCGCAGATCCAACCCTCTGAATTGTCGGAACTGGCAGAGCGCGGTTTCGTGGCGATCATCTGCAATCGACCAGACGGCGAGGAAGAAAGCCAGCCAAGCGTGATGGAAATGCGCGAGGCGGCACAGGCAGCGGGTTTGGCCTTCCACCACATCCCCGTCGCAGGCGGGGAGTTTCCCGACGCAGCCGTGGCGGCCTTTCGCGCTGTCCGGAGGGGCACCGAGGGTCCGCTGCTTGCCTATTGCCGCTCAGGCACTCGCTCGATCACTCTCGATACGCTGGCAAACCCTGACGAAATCGATGCGAGCGAACGGCTGATGCGCGGGGCTGCGGCTGGCTATGACCTGACCAATCTGCGCGACAGACTCGTTTAGACCATCTGGGAGAAAGCATATGTCCATCTCGCACAAGGTGGTGATCGTCGGGGGCGGAGCGGCCGGGATCGCCACCGCATCCTCTCTTCTCAAGCGGCGTTCCGGCCTCGATATCGCTATCATTGAGCCTGCTGATACCCACGCTTATCAGCCGGGTTGGACTATGGTGGGTGGCGGTGTGTTTGAGCCCGAAGTCACGCAGCGGGCCATGAAAAGTGTGATGCCCAAGGCCGTCACGTGGATCAAACAGGCAGCCAAGTCCTTCCAGCCAGAACACAACGAAGTCACGCTCGCAGACGGATCGAGCGTCCATTACGACGCGCTTATCGTCGCGCCCGGCATCCGGCTCGCTTGGGAGAAGATTGACGGTCTGGAAGACACGCTCGGCAAGAATGGTGTGACTTCCAACTACCGTTATGACCTTGCACCCTACACATGGGAGCTCGTGCAGCGGCTCAATAACGGTCGCGCGATCTTTACGCAGCCTCCCATGCCGATCAAATGCGCAGGAGCGCCGCAGAAGGCGATGTACCTGTCGTGCGATCACTGGCTACGCGCGGGCGTGCTTGACGATATCGACGTCGAGTTCTGCAATGCCGGGGGCGTGCTGTTCGGCGTGGCCGACTATGTGCCGGCGCTGATGAGCTATGTCGGGAAGTATGGTATCGATCTGAGCCTCGGGCACACTCTCATATCGGTAGACGGCCCGGCGCAGAAAGCCGTTTTCAAAACCGAAGAGGGCGAGGTCACGCGCGAATTCGACATGCTGCATGTCGTCCCGCCGCAAGTTGCGCCGCAATTCCTTGCGGACAGCCCGCTGGCTGCGACAAGCGGCTTTACCGATGTCGACCAGCACACCTTGCGCCACAATCGATATGATAACGTGTTCGGACTTGGCGATGCGGGTTCGATGCCCAATGCGAAGACCGCTGCGGCGGTCCGCAAGCAAGCGCCTGTTGTCGCCGTCAACGTGCTACAACAGCTTGATGGCAAGGGGCCGAAGGCTGGCTATGACGGCTATGGTTCGTGCCCGCTCACGGTCGAGCGCGGGAAGATCGTTCTTGCCGAGTTCGCCTATGGAGGAAAGCTCGCACCGAGTTTCCCGACCTGGCTGATCGATGGAACCAAGCCCCAGCGCCTCTCATGGATGCTGAAAGCCGATGCGCTTCCGTGGATTTACTGGAATGGTATGCTTAAGGGCCGCGAATGGCTCGCCGGACCGGGCGGACTGATCGCTCAGTAAGGCGATCATGAAAGGGCTTTCGGCAATGCTTTCGCGATATCTCCCGATCCTCGAATGGGCTCGGACATACAATCGCAATGTCCTGACTGATGATCTGATGGCGGCGGTGATCGTTACGATCATGCTTATTCCGCAAAGCCTCGCTTACGCTTTGCTAGCGGGTTTGCCCCCGGTTGTCGGGCTCTACGCCTCGATCCTGCCGCTTGTTCTCTATGCGATTTTTGGCACGAGCCGAACGCTCGCCGTTGGGCCGGTTGCGGTAATCTCGCTGATGACCGCTTCAGCCGCCGGCGCGGTCGCCGACCAGGGCACAGCAGAATATCTCGAAGCGGCCATCACGCTCGCCATGCTGTCGGGTGTGATGCTGGCGATGCTCGGGCTTTTGCGCGCGGGCTTTCTTGCCAACTTGCTCTCGCACCCTGTGATCAGCGGCTTCATCACCGCATCGGGCATCCTTATCGCGACAAGCCAGCTCAAGCATATCCTTGGCATATCAGCGGGCGGCGACAATTGGCCCGAAATGCTCGGGTCGCTTGGCATGGCGATTGGCGATACCAATGTGTCGACGCTTGCCATTGGCATACCGGCGACGCTGTTTCTGTTCTGGGTTCGCAAGGGCGCAAAACCTGCTTTGCAAAGGCTCGGACTGCCCGAACGCGCAGCGGACATGACAGCCAAAGCAGGACCGGTGGTCGCTGTCGCCCTGACCATTCTGGCGGTCATCGCGCTCGATTTGGGTGACAAGGGCGTCAATCTGGTCGGAGCTATTCCGCAGGGTTTGCCGCCCTTCGCTACGCCCAGCACCGATTTGTCGCTGATCGAAAAGCTATGGGTGCCCGCGCTGCTCATCTCAATCATTGGCTTTGTTGAAAGCGTGTCGGTTGCGCAGACGCTCGCAGCGAAGCGACGACAGCGGATTGCACCCGATCAGGAGCTTATCGGGCTGGGAGCAGCGAACATCGCCAGCGCGTTTTCGGGCGGATACCCGGTTACAGGCGGCTTCGCCCGCTCTGCCGTCAATTTCGATGCGGGCGCACAAACACCCGCTGCAGGCGCTTACACCGCGGTCGGTATTGCGCTTGCGACTCTGTTTCTCACACCGCTGCTTTTCAGCCTGCCCATTGCAACTCTGGCCGCCACGATCATCGTAGCGGTCCTGAGCCTCGTTGACCTCAAGACCCCTGGCCGATTGTGGCGCTATTCCAAGGCGGATTTCGCAGCGCATATCGCAACGATCGGAATCACGCTGCTCGCGGGTGTCGAGCTGGGGGTTATTTCCGGTGTCGCAGTCGGCCTGCTGCTGTACCTCTGGAGGGCGAGCCGCCCGCACGCTGCGATCGTAGGACGGGTGCCCGAGACTGAGCATTTCCGCAATGTTGATCGGCATGACGTGTTCACCGTCCCGCATGTCCTCTCAGTCCGCATTGACGAGGCGCTGACCTATCTCAACGCCCGATGGCTTGAGGAATATGTGCTTGAAGAAGTCGCTGATCGCCCTGCCGTGCGACATGTGATCCTGATGTGCAGCGCAGTGAACGAGATCGATGCCTCTGGACTTGAGAGCCTTGAAGCCATCAATCACCGCCTCGGCGATGGCGGGATCGGGCTTCACCTTTCCGAGATCAAAGGCCCGGTTATGGATCGGCTAAAGCG
>JBARXS010000084.1:0-33018 GCA_049647465.1 Erythrobacter sp. | reverse complement strand
CTGTCGCCATGGCGCGCTTGGCGTATTCCTTGCCGTCGGCGATGGTAAAGGCAAGCTCTTGCACCGCCGTCGCTCCGGCCTCGTGCATGTGATAGCCGCTGATCGAAATGCTGTTGAATTTCGGCATCTTGGCGGACGTATATGCGATGATGTCCGAGATAATCCGCATGCTGGGCTCGGGCGGATAGATATAGGTGTTGCGGACCATGAACTCTTTGAGAATGTCGTTCTGGATCGTCCCTGAAAGCTTCTCGACGGGCACACCCTGACGCTCTCCTGCGACAATGAAGAACGCCATTACCGGGATCACCGCGCCGTTCATCGTCATGGAAACGGACATCGTATCGAGCGGAATCTGGTCGAACAGGATTTCCATGTCGGCGACCGTATCAATCGCCACGCCCGCCTTGCCGACATCGCCGACGACGCGCGGGTGATCGCTGTCATAACCGCGGTGTGTGGCGAGATCGAAGGCGACCGACAGCCCCTTTTGCCCGGCGGAGAGGTTGCGGCGGTAGAATGCGTTTGATTCCTCAGCCGTCGAAAAGCCTGCATATTGGCGGATTGTCCACGGACGCCCGGCATACATGCTGGCCTTAACCCCGCGCGTGAACGGGGCAAAGCCGGGCAGGCCCGGATCCCAATCCGCGTGATCTTCCGCTGTGTAAAGCGGCTTGATCGCAAAGCCCTCTGGCGTGTCCCAGGTAAGGTCGCGGCCTTTGCTCTCCTTATCGGCGAGCGCTTTCCAGTCGGCGGGGGTCGGTTTGTCTGTCATAATTTCCGATATCCGTGAGGGCGGTTTTACTGGCCCTTAAACTCGGCCTTGCGCTTTTGCAGGAAGGCCATGCCGCCCTCTTTCGCATCATCACTTGCACCCGCAATCCGCTGCGCTTCGGCTTCGGCAAGGACCACGTTCTGTATCGTCCCGTCGAGCGCCGTGGCAAGGTTATGCTTGATATGTTTGTAAGCGATTGTCGGCCCGTTCGCGAGCTTTTCAGCCAGCGCGCGCGCTTCGCTCATCAGGTCGGCATCGGCCACAGCCTTATGGATCAGGCCCCATTCCTCGGCCTGCGCTGCGCCGATCTTCTCGCCCAGCATCATCATCCGCGCCGCACGCGCACGCCCAATTGCGCGGGCAAGCAGCCAGGTTGATCCGCCATCGGGCACAAGGCCGATATTGACGAAGGCCTGAAGGAAATACGCATTTTCCTCCCCCGCCAGCGTGAAATCCGCTGCCAGTGCGAGGCTGCACCCGACACCCGCCGCCGGGCCGTTGACCGCGCAGATCACGGGCACATCGGCGCGCATGATCTGATTTATCATCGGATTGTAATGCAGGGTCAGCGCCTCGTGGCTGCCGCCCTTTGTCCCCATGGAACGCGCCGAGAGGTCCGCCCCCGAACAAAAGCCCTTGCCCTCACCCGTGATCAGCACCGCGCGCGCGCCGTTTGCTTCAGGGCCCAGATCATAGAACACCTGCCCGATCTCATCTGCCATTTGCGGCGGCATGGCGTTGAGACGATCAGGCCGGTTCAAGGTGATGGTGGTGAGCGGCCCGTCGGTTTCGACGCGGATCGTTTCATAGGTCAATTATTTAACTCCCGTTCGCCCTGAGCTTGTCGAAGGGCTGTATTTCCTTCTGTCCCGCCTTCGAAAAGAAAAGTGCAGTGCTTCGACAAGCTCAGCACGAACGGGATGTTAGGTTTATGCTAATGCGCGCCTTTGGGTGTCTCCATAATCTCGGTAAGCACGCCCTGCATATCCTTGGGATGGACGAAAAAGATAGGGGTGCCATGCGCGCCGGGAATTGTCGGGCCAAGGATGCGCTTGCCCTTCCCCTCAAACCACGCACGCGCGGCTTCAATATCGTCGACCTCAAAGCAGACGTGATGCTGACCGCCCATCGGGTTTTTGGCGAGAAAAGCGCTGATCGCGGTTTTGCCGGGGGTGAGTTCCTCGATCAGCTCAATCTGCGTCCCGTCCATTCCGCTGTGAGTGGGCGTGTCGACAAACACGACCTTGAGCCCGCGATCTTCAAGGATGATCTCCTTGGTAATCGAAGTCGCGCCCATCACGTCGCGATAGTGGGCGATGGAGTCTGCGATTGAGGGCGTCGCGACGCCTACGTGGTTCATGCGGCCTAGTTTCATCGGTGAGTTCCTTGATTCGTCATTGCGAGCGTAGCGACGCAATCCAGAGCCAAGCGCTCCGACGCTCTGGATTGCCGCGCCGCCTCGCGGCTCGCAATGACGATTGCCATGTCATTGCGCAATATCTTCAAACAGGTCGCGCCATGTCGGGTTGGCAGTCTCGATGAGCACCAACTTCTTCTTGCGATTGCCAGTCTTGATCTGCTTCTCGCGAACAATTGCGCTTTCCATTGTTTCGTGTCTCTCGAACCATACGAGCAGATTGCAACAATATTTCTTGGAGAAACCGTCAGCGATACCTTCTCGATGCTGCCAAACGCGTTTCGGTAGATCCGATGTGACACCGGTGTAAAGCGTCCCGTTGCGCGTGCTGGCCATAATGTAAACCGCCGGAAGTTTCGTCATTGCGAGGAGCCGAAGGCGACGCGGCAACCCAGAGCGCATCGCGAAACGCCCTGGATTGCTTCGCTACGCTCGCAATGACGGCTGGGACCTCGTTTCGTGATAGTTACCTCTAGTTCCTAGGGGCTTCATAAGGGTCGATATCATTTAACGGCAACGGCTGTCTCATTTCTTCAGCCTTTTCCTCGGCGCGACGAGCCGCTGCATCCGCTTCGGTCAGTTCTTGTCGCTGCTCGATTTCCCGCATCCTGCGATCTATTTCTTCCTGCCTTAGGTCTCTTTGCAACTGTTCGTAATATTTCTGACCAGCCTTTGGCGTGGACACTACCGGTTCAACGGCTTGAAAATCGGATGCAGAATAACTTGGGACCGAAACTGGCTCGCTCTCTTCTTGCGCCCCCTTGGCTACACTTTCGTAAATTTCTTTTTCCGCCTTGGTAATCTCACGTTCCTCGACAGGATTGACTACTGCTTCCTCGGAGCAAGCGACCATGCAAAAAAACGCAAAAATGCTAGCGCTACAACGGAATATTATCATGCTTCTTCCACGGGTTCTCCAACCGCTTCGACCTTAGCTTCCTTAGCCCTAATGCCACGCGCCGCCGTGTAGAACTCGGATGGATCACCTCATCAATATAGCCTCGCGATGCCGCCACAAACGGATTGGCGAAGCGCGCTTCGTACTCCGCCGTTTTTTCGGCGATCTTTTCGGCATCGCCGCGGTCTTGGCGGAAGATGATCTCCACCGCGCCTTTCGCTCCCATCACGGCGATTTCAGCGGTCGGCCAGGCGTAGTTGAGGTCTCCGCGCAGGTGCTTACTCGCCATCACGTCGTAAGCGCCGCCATAGGCCTTGCGGGTGATGATCGTGATCTTGGGCACCGTTGCCTCGGCATAGGCGAACAGCAGCTTGGCACCGTGCTTGATGATCCCGCCCAATTCCTGAGCCGTGCCGGGCAGGAAGCCGGGGACGTCGACAAAGGTCACAATCGGAATTTCGAACGCGTCGCAGAACCGCACGAACCGTGCCGCTTTCTTGGAGCTCGCAATGTCGAGCACACCGGCGAGGACCATCGGCTGGTTCGCGACTACGCCCACAGTGCGGCCCTCCACTCGGCCGAAGCCGCAAATGATGTTGGCTGCATGTGCTGGCTGGATCTCAAAGAAATCGCCTTCATCCAGCGTCTTGGCGATGACCTCATGCATGTCATAGGGCTGGTTCGCATTGTCCGGGATGATCGTGTCGAGGCTCGGCTCCTCACGGTCCCACGGATCGGCTGTGGGAATTTCCGGCCCCATATCGCCGGTCGCCTCGGGCCGGTTGGAGAGCGGCAGATAATCGAAGAACCGCCGCGTCGCAAGCAGCGCCTCGACATCGTTTTCATAGGCCACGTCAGCCACGCTGGTCTTGGTCGTATGCGTAATCGCGCCGCCCAGTTCCTCTTGCGTGACGACTTCGTTGGTGACGGTCTTCACAACATCCGGCCCGGTTACAAACATATACGAGCTGTCCTTCACCATGAAGATGAAGTCGGTCATCGCTGGCGAGTACACCGCCCCGCCCGCGCATGGTCCCATGATGAGGCTGATCTGAGGGATGACGCCGCTCGCCAGCACGTTTTTCTGAAACACCTCGGCATAGCCGCCAAGGCTGGCGACGCCTTCCTGAATGCGCGCGCCACCGCTGTCATTCAGGCCGATCACCGGCGCGCCGACCTTCATCGCGGCGTCCATGATCTTGCAGATTTTCTCCGCATGGCGCTTTGACAACGAACCGCCGAAGACGGTGAAATCCTGGCTAAAAACATAGACCAACCGGCCATTGATCGTGCCACTGCCCGTGACCACGCCGTCCCCGGGAATCTTTTGCGTCTCCATGCCGAAATCGACGCAGTCATGTTCGACATAGGTGTCGACTTCTTCAAAGCTGTCTTCGTCCAGCAGCACGTCGAGCCGTTCGCGGGCGGTCAGTTTGCCCTTGGCGTGCTGCGCGTCGATGCGCTTTTGCCCGCCCCCCAGTTTGGCAGCGTCGCGGCGGCGTTCCATCTCGGCGATATTGGCAGACATGCAGTGTTCCTCGGCTCTCTCTGTTTGAGCGAACCGTTGCCGCAGGCGGCGCGCAGGGTCAACGTATCAAAATCGCGCTTGCCACCAGAGGCTGCCTAAAACCCAAGCGTTATTCGCTTGGCGAGCGCCGGCGAGATCGAGTCCGCGACGCGCAGCGCTTTGGTCATGCCAATATTGGCCTCATCACGGTTTTTCTCGATCGCAACCTTGATCTGGCGCGCGCATTCGGATGGGGGCATTTTCTTCGTCGCTCTGCCATCATTCATCTGGGTATCGACCACGGGCGGCAGCGCCTCCACCACATGCACGCCAGTGTCTTTAAGCTGCTCGCGCAAAGCAAGCGTGTAGAACCGCAGAGCCGCTTTGGTCGCGCAATAAACCGGCTGACGCGCGGCGGGCGCTATCGCAAGGCCCGATGTGACATTGACGATTGCCGCTTCAGGTTTTGCCGTCAGATGATCCATCAGGCCCACGATCAGCCGGATCGGCGCGGTCAGATTGGCATAGATACAATTATCGGACGCATCGGCATCAACCGCGCCTTTGCGGAAATCATGATCCACCAATTGGCCCGCATTGTTGATGAGGCAATCCAGATCACGCGCGCCCCACTGCGCCAGCAACGCGTCCACTCCCGCCGCGTTTGAAAGGTCGGCGGCAATGCACTCGAACCCCTCCGCCTGCATGGCCGCCAGCCGTTCCGGATTGCGCCCGGTCAGCGCAACTATCGCCCCTGCCGCTTTCAATTGCAGCGCCAGTTCGCGCCCGATCCCGTTCGTCCCGCCAGTCAGCAGAACGGTTTTGCCCCCAAGGTTCATGCATTCAGCCTTATTTCAGCAGGACCAGTTCTTCGGCCATGGTCGGATGGATCGCCGTGGTCGCATCAAAGTCCGCCTTGGTCAAACCTGCCTTCACAGCGACGGCGGCAGCCTGCATGATCTCCGGCGATTCCGGCCCGATCATGTGCACGCCCACGATCCGGTCATTCGCGGCATCGGTGATCATCTTGTAGAGGCCACGTTCACTACGGCCTGCGACCACGTTTTTCATCGGGCGAAAGTCGGACTGGAACACGCGGATGGAGCCAAGCGTGTTGCGCGCCTCGCCCTCTGTCAGGCCAACTGCGGCGATTGGCGGGTGGCTGAACACGGCGCTGGGGATGCAGGAATGGTCCACCGCATAGGGCTCAACATTGCCGAACACACTGTCGGCAAAGGCCTGACCTTCGCGGATGGCAACCGGGGTAAGCTGCACCCGGTCCGTCACATCGCCCACGGCATAGATGTAATCGACATTTGTCTTTGAAAACGCATCGACGATAATCTCGCCCTTCTTGCCGAGTTCAACGCCGACTGTCTCCAGCCCCAGCCCCTTTGTGTTGGGAGAGCGTCCGGTGGCGAGCATGACCTGATCATAGATGCGTTCGTCATGGCCGGTGACCTTGACAGTCAGCGTGCCATCATCGTTGCGGCGGACATATTCGAATTCCACATTGAAGCAGAACTCGATCCCCTTGCTCATGGAGATACGCAGCAGACGGTCCTGCAAGGCATCATCATAGCCGCGCAGGATGACATCAGAGCGATTGGCAATCGTCACCTTGCTGCCGAATTCGTTGAAGATGCCCGCAAATTCATTGGCGATATAGCCGCCGCCTGCGATCAGGATGCGCGGGGGCACTTCGTCAAGATGGAATGCCTCGTTGGAGGTGATGCACAGATCACTGCCCTCAAATTCGGGCCGATGCGGGTGGGCACCGGTCGCGACGAGAATGTATCTGGCTGTGATGACCTTGCCGCTGGCCAAGGTGATTTCGTGATCGCCCGTGATTTCTGCACGCTCATGATAAACGGTCACATCGTGGTTGGAGAGGGTCTCGCCATACAGCCCTTCGAGCCGGGTGATGTCGGTTTGCACATGATCGCGCAGTTTTACCCAGTCAAAGCTCTTGCCCTCAATGGTCCAGCCAAACTGTTTGGCATCTTCAAGGTCTTCGGCGAAGTGGGCGCCATAAACCAGCATCTTTTTGGGCACGCAGCCCCGGATGACGCAGGTGCCGCCAACACGATATTCCTCGGCTGCGGCAACACGCGCGCCGTGGGCTGCGGCGACACGGCTCGCGCGCACGCCGCCAGAACCTATACCTATGGTGAAAAGGTCATAATCGTATTGTGGGTCGGCCATTGTCGTCTCCTTGCCCGCTTATCTCATCGGGGCTTCGCGATATGGCCGCAGCGGGTTACAATTCCAAGCTCAGGTTTCGAGAAACAGTCCGTTATCCTGCAACAGCTTATACGCCTTCTGATCCTCAATCGTGATGAGGTCGGGGTCTTTCACACCCGTATTGCGCTTTAGCAGATAGTGGATCGCCTTTTGCGTGCCGGGGCCAATGCCCAGCAAAGCCACCATGACATCGGGATCATGGTCCAGCACCCGATCAAACAGCATCGAAGTGTTCATCGGGTCAAAGCCAAAGCCGAGGAAACCCAACCGTTTTCCATGCGCGATTTCCGCCATGAGAAAACTGGAGAAGCGTTTGTCACGCCCGCGTTCACTGGCAGTGTAGAGGTTCTTCGCCAGCGCGAGCCAGTCTTCGGGCTCCTGCTCGCCCCACTCGGCCGGTTCGCCCGCGCCAAACATCCATGGCAAAGTGCCAGCGCAGCCATAGGGGTGGACGATCCGCAGGTGCGAGCTCGCCAGCATCTGCGCCTCTTCCATCGGCATACCGAACGCCATCGTCAGAACCCACGGCAGATAATGCTCCACCGCGCGGTCATAGTTGAAACACACGATCGAAAGCTTGTCGAAACATTGCTCCGCCTGCGCGCGCGGCACACCTTTGGTGATGAGCTGCCCCAGCTGGAACAGCCAGTTTTCCGTCCCGCGCAAAGGCAGATCACCCTCATCACGCGGAGCAACAGCCAGTGTAGACTTCGATTCCGCTTGCAGGGTGTAGAATGCCAGCGCGATCTTGCCCGCCGCGATCACATCGGGATTGCCCGCGCCATATTGTTCGAGCACGGCGTCAATCGAAGAGGTAACGCGGCTGGCCTGTTTGATCGTTTTGCCGGCCTCAAGCAGATTATCGTAAGTGGTGCCAAGGCGCTCTGCATTGGCTTCGAAAATCTCGGCCAGCGCAACCATGTCGCGCGTCTGCACCTGAGTGCCAAGGCGCTCAAAATCATAGCCAGCGGCGATCTTTGCGAGCAATTCCGCCCCATCGGGCATCTCGATCTCGCAATTTGCACCCGCACCGATGACCAGAGTGGTTTCAGTCCTGATCATGTAAGCTGCACAGCCTCCCGCTTCGTTGAGCAACGAATAGGGAGGCCATGGTTAAAATATAGTAAGTCAGCGGCCTGAAATGGCCTAATTTTTCAGGGCGTTCAGCCTGCCTCGGCACGTGGGCCGGAGCTGCCGCCTGACCTTCCACGGCCAGAACCACCCCCTGATCCGCTCCCTGATCCGCCCCCTGATCCGCCACGCCGGTTTCCACCGGATCTGCCGCGACCACCGCCTGAACCACCGGCACCACCATGACCACCGCCGGAACCTTTACCTTGCGGGCGACCCTTGCGGGCCTGATGTTTGCGTTTGGGCTTATCGCTTGCGCCAGCTTCTCCGCCGCGCGGTTTCACACGCACTTTCTTGGAGGACACGCGGGTTTGTCCACGGGGCGGAGGCTTTGTCGGGCCAACGCCTTCGACCACCGCGCGGAAGTTTTCGGGCAGTTCAAGGCGATCCATGCTGGCGTCCGTCACCTTCTGAATGTCTTTCAGATAGGCGCGCTCATCCTCGGCACAAAAGGCAATCGCGATCCCGCCACGACCGGCGCGCGCGGTGCGGCCGATGCGGTGGACATATTGCTCTGGCACATTGGGCAATTCGTAGTTGATGACATGGCTGACGCCCGGAATATCAATCCCGCGCGCGGCGACATCGGTGGCCACCAGGATGCCATTCTTGCCCTTGCGAAACTCTTCCAGAGCGCGAGTGCGCTGGCCCTGTGTCTTGTTGCCGTGAATGGCGTTGGCACGCACGCCGCCTTGCGAAAGCTTTTTCACCACACGGTCCGCGCCATGCTTTGTGCGGGTGAAGATCAGCACGCGCTCAAAATCGCCGGGCACCTTGTGACGGCCCGTCAGGATCGTTTCGAGCAGCGCGGTTTTCTCGTCCTGCTGCACCATGAAGAGGTATTGGTCGATCCGTTCTGCCGTGGTCGATTCCGGCGTGACCGAGACCTGCACCGGATTGTTGCAATAGTTCTTCACCAGTTCCTTGATCGCCTTTGGCATGGTGGCGCTGAAAAACAGCGTCTGACGCTCTTTGGGGACAAGCTGATTGATCCGGCGCAGCGCGTGGATAAATCCGAGGTCAAGCATCTGGTCCGCTTCGTCGAGGATCAGGATCTCGACGCCCGAAAGGTTGAACGCTTTCTGGTCGATGAGGTCGAGCAGACGGCCCGGCGTCGCCACCAGAATATCGGTGCCGCGATGCAGTTTGTTGCGATCCTTGTTGACGCTTGTTCCACCGACGATTGACTGGACTTTCAGCCCGGCAAGCGCGCCGTAATCCTTGGCACTTGCGGCGATTTGCCCCGCCAGCTCACGCGTGGGGGCAAGCACCAGCATGCGGCAGGATTTGAACGGGATGTTGTTGTCCGAGCCGCGCAGCCGGTCGATCCCGGGCAGCATGAATGCGGCGGTTTTACCAGTGCCGGTTTGCGCGATACCCAGCAGGTCGCGCCCTTCCAGAACGGGCGGAATGGCCTGCGCCTGAATCGGCGTGGGCGTGGAATACCCTTTCAGGTCAAGCGCCTGAAGGACGGGCTGCGAGAGCCCCAGATCCTCAAATCCCAAATCCTGGGTCTGAGGGGTTTCTTTAGTTTGTGTCATGAAAACTCGTATAAATACGCGAAGGCGCAACGCTGATGACAGCGGCGCTCGCGGGGGAAAATAACCGCCCGCGTGAAAAGGGAAGTTTTGGGTTTAGGGAGGCGAGGCCGCTGGGCGCATTGTGTAAGGAAGCGCCGCTTCACGCTGGCTATTACTCGCGTTTAGCGTTGCAGATGGGCGCAAAGCGGGGCTGTGTCAATGAATTAGGCTGTTTGGCCGTCGTTCGGATCGCGAACGGTCAGAACTTTTCACGCAGATCCATATAGGACAGCGACGAACGGTAGACGCCGGGGACGGGGGCATTCTGATCGTTGCGCGCGGGCTCAAATGTGTGGTGGTCCATCAAAACTTCGCACAGTTTCGCGTTTACATAAGTCTTGCGGAATTCGTCTATGAGCTTGCAATCTGTCGGCTGACCATCAGCGCCGACCTGCATTTCAAAAGCGACCTCTCCGCGCCAAACACGCATCCGGCGTGACACTTTGAGAAACTCCCAACCGCCATCAAATTCCACCAGTCGCGGCTGGCTTGTGCCCTTTGTGAAGTCCTCGACTACAAGAAACAGCCCATTGATCCGGTCAGCAGATTTGAGGAATTCCGAACCACCGTTGAATTCCGAAAGCCCCACCAACTCAAGATTGGTGGGCGTTCCTGCGATGGTCTGCGGTCCGGCCGGGCCAAGCTCGGCTGACTGTTCCATACCCACACCGCAGGTTAGCGCAGCGCAAGCGACAGGCAATGTTAGCAGACCGGGCATAGGGACAACCTCTTTTGGGGCGTTAGGGCGGGATGAAAGCGACGACATTACGCAAAATGCGTTGCAGTGCAAATTGCGCACGATTAAGGCTGATTAGCGCAACAATGATGTGCGATGATATCATATTGAGCGGCCCACGCTTTTGCGGGCAAGCAGATCATTACAATTGCGTTACACGCAAGCGAAATTAGCGCGAAGTCCGAGGGGAATCGGGCTGAGTCGCGAGCGCGAATGCCGCAAAATAAGCCCAAATCGGCGATATCGTTCCCCTCAAAGTGTGCATTAGTGTTACCCAAAGGCAACTGAGCACAGGTTGAACGATTAAAGGAATGCGGTTCGTCGCTCTTGAAGTGCAGTTCATCGGCATCCGTGCAGCAAGACGCCGTCATAGAACGCGATCAGCGCAAACCGGCGGCTTCCATCAAGGCCAGCGTGCTCGCATCAAAACTGCCCTCACCCGCGTCGATCTGGTTGGCGATAGCCTTGCCCAGCTCAACCCCGAACTGGTCGAACGGATTGATACCCATCAGCACCGCATTGGCGAAGGTGCGGTGTTCATGAAACGCGATCATCGCCCCCAGTGTCGCCGGGTCCAGATCATCCAGCAGGAACATCGTTGAAGGGCGATCTCCGCGATAGGCGCGCGCGGGATCATCGGCGCTCGGTTTACCCGCCATCAGCGCCGCCCCTTGCGCCAGACAGTTCATCAATAACGTGCGATGATGCGCCGGGTCCAAGGCATCGCCGGGCGCGATACTGGCGATAAAGTCCACCGGCACCAACCGCGTGCCCTGGTGCAGCAGTTGGAACACTGCGTGCTGGGCATCTGTCCCCACCCCGCCCCATGTGATCGCCGCGGTTGGCCCTGACACCGCTTCGCCATCTACAGTTACGCTCTTGCCGTTGGACTCCATTTCCAGCTGTTGAAGATAATCGGGCAACAGATCGAGCCGTTCGTCATAGGCAAAGACCGCGCGCGTCTGGCAATCCCGGATACGCGAATAATACTGGTCCACATAGGCGGCCATCAAAGGCGCATTGTCGCGCCCTTCGGTTGCACGGAAATGGGTGTCAATTGCCTGCGCGCCGCCCAGAAACTCGCGGAATTCCTCCATCCCGATCGCCAGCGCCACCGGAAATCCGATGCTGGACCAGAGCGAATAGCGCCCGCCAACGCTTTCAGGAAAAGGCAGGATGCGCGTTTCATCGACGCCCCATGACACCGCCTTTTCTGGGCTGGCCGTCAACGCAACCACGCGCCCGCTGGGATCTTCGACGCCCTCTTTCTCAAGCCATGCGAGCGCGCTCGCGGCATTGGTCATCGTCTCGATTGTGGTGAAAGTCTTGGAGGCGACCGCGATCATCGTCGTCGCCGGATCGCACGCGGCAAAGGCCTGCTCCAGCGCGAGCCCGTCAACGTTGGAGACGACATGAACATCGACCTTCGCCAGATCACGGGTCAGCGCGTCCACCGCCAGCGCCGGCCCCAGCGCAGAGCCGCCAATGCCGATATGGATGAGATGTTTGACATCGCCGAGCGCCCCTTCATGGATGGCGTCAACCAGCATGCCCATGCGCGCCAGCAAGGCGGCGGCCTCTTCTGTGTCGGCATCGGTTCCGCTGCCCCGCATCGCACCATGATTGGCGGCGCGGCCCTCTGTCACATTGACTATGCCGCCGGAAAACAGCGCCTCTCGCGCCTCGGCAAAGCCGCAGGCTGCGCTCAATTCCTCGAACAAACTGATCGTTTCGGGTGAAAGATGCGTTTTTGACCAGTCGATCCGCATTCCGGTGATTTCACCCTCGGGTCCGGGCCATTCCAACCGCCGCGTCATCGCCTCCACTCGCGCGGGATCGCCTGCAAACAGATCTGCCAGAGGTGTGTGCGGCGCGGCTTCCAGCTGGCTCCAAAGATCGCTGATCCGGCTGTTTGTTTCGGCAGTCTTGGTCATTAGTCAGCAATCCCCTTTGCGTGATGCATGACCTGCGACTAAGGGGAGGAGCGATGGATGTTAAGACCAAAACTGACGACCGCGGGCCGTTTCGACGCGATGCCGAAGGACGCGATATAGATGAACGCGATATCGACGACCTGCGCAACCCGCGCAGCGATGTCGAAGACGACAAACCCACGCTGCTTGGCCAGCTGGGCTTTGTCGCCGCGCTCCTGCTGGCCGTGCTCATCCTTCGCAGCTTTATCTTTGCGCCCTTCTCCATCCCCTCCGAAAGCATGCTGCCGCGCCTGATGAACGGCGACTATCTGCTCGCGGCAAAGTGGCCCTATGGCTATTCCAGCTATTCCCTGCCGTTCAACGCGCCCTTGCTGCGCGAACGCATTCTGGCAAGAGCGCCGGCCCGCGGCGATGTGGTGATCTTCAAGCATCCGATTGACCAGCAGGATTACATCAAGCGTGTGATCGGCCTGCCCGGTGACGAGATTGGCGTGCTGGGCGGGCAGATCGTGCTCAACGGCAAACTGGTCCCGCGTGAGGCGCAGGACGACTTTATCATCAACGTCTCGCCCAACACCGCCTGCGGACCCGGCGCGAGGGATGAGGTCATCTCTGACGAGCTGCACACCTGCGCCTATCGCCGCTTTCGTGAAGAACTGCCCGGCGGGGCGAGTTATGATGTGCTCGATTTGGGCATCACGCCAGGTGACA
The DNA here is from genome assembly GCA_049647465.1 of Erythrobacter sp. Classification (GTDB taxonomy): domain Bacteria; phylum Pseudomonadota; class Alphaproteobacteria; order Sphingomonadales; family Sphingomonadaceae; genus Erythrobacter. Next base: position 20,085 of record JBARXS010000084.1, on the reverse strand, counting down.
CGATCCCTCCGATGACCGTCCCTGAAGGCCATATGTTTGTGATGGGCGACAACCGTGACAATTCGCGCGACAGCCGTTTCCCTGCTATGGCAGGCGATGCTGTGGGCATGGTCCCGCAGGAAAATCTGGTGGGCCGCGCCGCTGTCATCATGTGGTCAACCGACGGGAGCGCGGAATGGATCAAGCCCTGGACATGGTTTTCCGCCGCACGCTGGGACAGGATCGGCACCGGTTTTTGAGCGTTATGGCATGATGGCGAAAGTTCAAACCGGGGCCGATATGCGATCCGATACTCGGGCCAACACTGGGGCCGACACTGGGGCCGACATTGGCCTCCCCCCTGATACCTGCGACTGGCTCAGGCAGCACGGCTTTACCGTGCGCGACGAGGCACGGTGGGTTCAGGCCTTAACCCATGGCAGCTTTAACGGAACAGCCCCCAACAAAGGCGGCGCAAAAGCGGGCAGCGAAGGCTCTGGCGATTATCAGCGGCTCGAATTTCTGGGAGACCGGGTGCTGGGTCTGGCGGTCGCATCCTGGCTCTATCGCGCGGGCGACGCGCCCGAGGGACAATTGTCACAGCGTCTCAACGCTCTGGTCAGCGGCGCGACCTGCGCGCGCATTGCCCGCTCCATCGGCCTGCCCGACCACATCCGCCTTGGCAAACAGGCGCGCGAGGATGGCGGGGCAGACAGCGACAACATTCTGGGCGATGTGATGGAGGCCCTGATCGGTGCGTGCTTTATCGAACACGGATACGACACTGCGCGCGATGCGATCTATGATTTGTGGGCAAAGGAACTGGCGGGCAACGCTGGCAAGGCCAAACACCCAAAAAGCGCGTTGCAGGAATGGGCCGCAGGCAACAGGCGAGCCATGCCCGATTATCAGGTCGTCGAACGCTCCGGTCCTGACCATGCGGCGCAATTCACCGTCGAGGTCACGATCCCCTCCCTCGGCAGCGCACGCGGCAGCGCCAGCAGTAAGGGCGAGGCGGAAAAACGCGCGGCAGAAGCGTTTCTGAGCGAGTTTGGCTGACCTTCCCTCAAGAAACTCCTCCACACACCCCTATACTCAGGCTATTGGGGCGCGCATGAACACAGACACCAAACCAACCCCCACCCGGTGCGGCGTTGTCGCCGTGATCGGCGCGCCCAATGCGGGCAAGTCCACTCTGGTCAACCAGCTTGTCGGCCAGAAAGTCGCCATCACCAGCGCCAAGGCGCAGACCACCCGCGCGCGGATGCTGGGCATTGCCCTGCACGGTCCTGTCCAGATGATTCTGGTCGATACGCCCGGCATCTTTGCGCCGAAGCGGCGGCTGGACCGCGCGATGGTAAGCGCGGCATGGGAAGGCGCAAACAGCGCCGATGCGATCCTGCTGATCGTCGATCCGATCAAGCAGCGGCGGCATGAACTCGAACCGCTGCTTGAAGCGCTGGAGAAGCGCCCCGAGCGCAAGATCCTCGTCCTGAACAAGGTCGACCGGGCGAAGAAAGAGCCGCTCCTCGCACTCGCTCAGGAGTTTGGCGAGCGGATGCAGTTTGACGAGATATACTTTGTCTCGGCCTTGAATGGCGAAGGCGTTCCGGAAATGAAAGACGCGCTGGCAGCAATGATGCCCGAAGGCGTGTGGATGTACCCCGAAGATCAGGTCTCCGACGCATCGGAACGCCTGCTCGCGGCCGAGATCACTCGCGAGCAGCTTTATGCGCAATTGCACGAGGAACTGCCCTACGACACCGCCGTGCGCCCCGAACAATACAAGACGCGGCCCGACGGCAGCCTTGAAATCCACCAGCAAATCGTCGTCGCGCGCGACAGCCAGAAACCCATCGTGCTGGGCAAAGGCGGCCAGAAAATCAAAGCAATCGGCGAGGCGGCTCGCATGGAACTGGCAGAGATACTGGGCGTGAAAGTCCACCTGTTCCTGCACGTAAAGCACTCGGAAGGCTGGAGCGAGGACAAGGAAGTGTTCGAGGAAATGGGGCTGGACTGGGTGAAGTGATGGCGGCTCCGGCGAAACCCGAAGAGCTATTCGATCCCCTTACCGGTCAAATCATGGCCGCCGCCCGCAGTGGGCTTGAGCTTGTTGCAATAGGCATGGCGGTGTCGTTGCCGCACTACTGCTCGGCGCTCTCAAATGAGAATGGGCGATCAACTGGAGCGAATTACAAGCAGTGGTGTCGGGATAATCTAACCGAAGGTTTTCTAAGCCATGTGACGCCTGAACATCTCTACTCGTTTCGCTGCGGCCTGGCGCACCAAGGGCGACTAGGCGATCTACCACATGACATGACACGAATTATTTTTCTCCCCCCTGAATCAGGGGCTGGCGTGGTCGGAAGAGTTGGCGACGCCTATTTATATGGGGTTATCGAATTTTGTGAGACGCTTAGCCAATCGGCCGCGGATTGGTTCGCGGCGAATAAAGACAGAGACATCGTTCGAGCAAATGCAGCGCAATTGATGAAGTATTATTCAGGTGGCTTTCCACCCTATTCCCAAGGCTTTCCAGTCATCGCGTGAACCCGAAAGTGGTTTGGTTACGCAATCACAAGAGCCATGAAACCCCGTCATCCCAGCGAAGGCTGGGATCTAGAGTGTTCCGGAGCATACTTGCCAGTTTTCGCACTTACCCGCTCTGGATCCCAGCCTTCGCTGGGATGACGGACGGGGCGCTGGGGTGACGGAAGGGGGCGCTGGGGTGACGGTTGAGATTGATAGGTGGCGCCCCACCCTACCGCTTCTTGGCGATCTTGATCTTTTCCTGCTTCGCAAAGCTCTTGGTGGAATCCTCGCTCCGGCCCAAAGCTTTGGCAATCTGCTTCAGGCCCTGCCCTTTGGAGGCGAGCAGGCGCAGACGGCCTGCTTCTTCTGCGTTCCACGGCTGTTTGTGACGTTCGAAGTTTTCCTTGCCCATCCGCGCCGCCTAGGCGGGCGCGGCGGCAATAGCCACCTTTAACCGTTCACTCCCGGCCCTTAGTCGCGGCCAAGCTTCTCCAGCTTCGCGCGCAGGGCCGCTTCGTCGAAGGGTTTCACGATGTAATCGTCCGCCCCTGCCCCGATGCCCTCATGGATGTCCTTCGCCTCTCCGTTGGAGGTGCAGAATACGACCGTGGGCGCTTTGGGTGTGGGGATCGCGCGCAGCCGGCGCACGAATTCGATGCCGTCCATTTCAGGCATGTTCCAGTCGGTGAGGACCAGCGCGGGCATTGCCTTCTTGCAGCGAGCGAGAGCTTCCTCGCCATCCTGCGCCTCCACCGGGACATAGCCCAGCGATTTGGCGATCTTGGATGAGACTTTGCGGATCACGCGGCTGTCATCAACGATGAGGCACACCTTGGCCGCCGCCTGTGACGCTTGGCCCGCAGCGCTCCCTTCGCGCATGGCTTTCGCCGCCGCGACTATCGAGTCGGTGTCGGAGGTTTCGGCGTCATCGCCAAGGGTGTCGCGCACATCGTCGGGCGTCTCCGCTGGCGATGCGTTTTCGGGCGGCTCGGCCAGCCTTTCGGCCAGCGTCTTGCCCCGCCCGTTTTTGTTCGGGCCTGTCGTGCGTTTGATCAGATTTTGAATGGTTCCGCCTCCCCTGCCAGCGAAGCAAACTCGCTCAGATTGTTCCCGTGCTCGTCATAGCGCCCGACCTCGTCGGCCTCGGTATCGAAATCCTGTCCCAGTCCGCCCCCGATGTTCGACTCGCCATCCAGTTCACCGCCACCCAATTCGCCTGGTGTCACGCGCACATGCAGATAGGGCATCCAGACATCGCCGAATTCGGCCTTTTGATACCACACATCTATGACATCATAGCTGGCCCAGATCCCATCGGGTTCGCGCAGGCGAATGCCCTCTCCGATGCGCGGCACAGCAGCAAAGCGCACGCGATCCTGCGTCTGGTGAGTCTCGTTCTGGACTTCTATTTCAATCACAGCAGCGTCCCTAGCCTGCCCCGATGGATGGGGCTCCGACGGATCAGTAGAACCGGTCTAGGGACGAATACTAAAGGATTTACAAACGTCACGGCGGGGTGCCCGAACAACCCGCAAATCCCTCTGTTTCGCCAATGCGGTGAGCTACTTGGCAGCCGCCTTCTTCGGAGCAGCCTTTTTCGCAGGCGTCTTCTTCGCTGCCGCCTTCTTTGCGGGAGCCTTCTTTTTTGCAGGCGCTTTCTTGCGAGTCTTTTTCTTGGCCGGACCCTTGGCAGCGCGCTCGTCGATCAGCGTTACCGCCTGCTCCACCGTGACATCCTCGGGCTTCACATCCTTGGGGATCGTCGCATTCGTAGTGCCGTCGGTGACGTAAGGCCCATAGCGGCCCGGCATAACCTTCATCTCGCCGCCGCTGGTGGGGTGTTCGCCCAGCGTCTTGATCGGCTCTGCCTTGCCGCGCCCGCCGCCCTTGCGATTGGCAGCCTCGGCCAGCAGCGACACCGCCGCATTCATGCCCGTTTCAAAGACATCCTGCGTGCTCGTCAGCTTGGCATATTTGCCGTCATGGCGCAGATAAGGCCCATAGCGACCGATTGCCGCTTCGATCTCTTTACCGGTCTCGGGATGCGCCCCGATGATGCGCGGCAGGTCGAGCAATTTCACCGCCCATTCGAGATCGAAATCGTCGAGATCCTTGGGAATGCTGGCGCGCTTTTTCTTCTCGCCATCTTCCATTTCGACATAGGGGCCAAAGCGGCCGGACTTGCGATGGATTTCCTCACCCGTGACAGGGTGTTCGCCTATCAGGCCGTCCTGGCCCGCTTCCTCGCCATCCGCGCCCGGCTGGGCAAAGCGGCGGGTGTATTTGCACTCGGGATAGTTCTGGCAGGCGATAAACGCGCCAAAGCGTCCACCGCGCAGCGACAGACGCCCGTTCTCGCGACCCTCGGTCTCACATAGCGGGCAGAAACGCGCATCCTTGCCGTCTTCGCGCGGGGGGAAGAGATAGTCGGAGAGATATTCGTCGAGCGCTTCGGTGACTTCGCTCGGCAGCTTTTCCATGACCTCTTCGGTCTTGGGCTTGAAGTCCTTCCAGAATTTTGCGAGCAGCACCTTGTAATCCTCGCGACCGTCAGAGACGACGTCGAGTTCATCCTCCATCCCGGCGGTGAAATCATAGGCGACATAATTGGGGAAGAACCGTTCGAGAAAGGCGGTCAGGAGGCGTCCCGATTCCTCGGCAAAGAAGCGTTTCTGCTCCATGCGCACATAGTCGCGGTCGCGCAGGGTCTGGATGGTGGAGGCGTAGGTGGAAGGGCGACCGATGCCCAGTTCCTCAAGCCGTTTCACCAAGGACGCTTCGGAGAAACGCGGCGGCGGCTGGGTGAAGTGCTGGTTCGCCTCCACACCCAGTTTCGCCGGGCAATCCCCTTTCTTTAACATCGGGAGAAGGCCGTCTTCATCCTCTTCGCGATCATCGAAGCTTTCCTGATAGATCGCAAAGAAACCGGGGAAGACCACAACCTGTCCTGTCGCGCGCAGCTCCTGCTGACCCGTAGGATCGCGCAGAGTGACCGTGGTGCGCTCCAGTTGGGCAGTTGCCATCTGGCTCGCCATCGCGCGCTTCCAGATTAGCGAATACAGCTTTGCCTCATCACCGCTGCCAGAGCGGTCATTGCTGAAATTGGTGGGGCGGATCGCCTCGTGCGCTTCCTGGGCGTTCTTGGCTTTGGTGGCGTAAAACCGCGGTTTTTCGGGGCAATAGCTCGCCTCGTAACGCTCCCCGATGGCCTGACGGCACGCGTCGATGGCCGAACTGTCCATCTGCACCCCGTCCGTCCGCATATATGTGATCGCACCCGCTTCATACAGGCGCTGCGCCGCGCTCATCGTTTGGCTGGCGGAAAAGCCGAGCTTGCGCGCCGCCTCCTGCTGCATGGTCGACGTGGTGAAGGGAGGCGCGGGATTGCGCTTGAGCGGCTTTTTCTCGACATCCTCGACGGTAAAGCGGCCCTTCTCGACCGCTTCCTTGGCTTCCATCGCAATGCCTTGCGCACCCAGTGAAAGCTTTTCGAGCTTTTCGCCGCGGAATTTGACGAGACGCGCGTCGAACTGCGTGGAATCGTGCTCCAGCTTGGCCAGAACCGACCAGTATTCATCCGGCTTGAACGCTTCGATCTCGCGCTCGCGTTCCACAATCAGGCGCAGCGCGACTGATTGCACACGGCCCGCCGATTTCGCACCGGGCAGTTTGCGCCACAGCACCGGCGACAGGGTAAAGCCGAACAGGTAATCGAGCGCGCGGCGGCCGAGATAGGCATCGATCAACGGCTGATCGAGCTCGCGCGGCTTGCCCATCGCCTCGGTCACGGCGGCCTTGGTGATGGCGTTGAACGTGACCCGCTCCACCTTTGTCGGCAGTGCGCGGCGCTTTTTCAGCATGTCCAGCACGTGCCAGCTGATCGCCTCGCCTTCACGATCAGGGTCAGTCGCGAGCACCAGGCGCGATGCGGTCTTGGCCGCGTCGGAAATCGCCTTGACCTGTTCGCGGTTGCGCTTGTCGGAATAGACTTCCCAGTCCATCGCAAAATCCTCGTCCGGGCGGACGCTGCCATCCTTGGGCGGCAGATCGCGGACGTGGCCATAACTGGCGAGAACCTTGAAGTCCTTGCCGAGATACTTTTCGATAGTCTTCGCCTTCGCGGGCGATTCAACGATGACAAGTTGCATGAGAGGGTAGCTTGGTCCTTACACGTGTACGTACGCGCGAGGGTGGGGTCGGTTTCCACGCGCCGTCAAGGGCCGCTAGCGGCAAACCTTGTATCCGACAAACCCTCAAGTCGGATTTTTCTCGCGATTCGGCTCATTGCTGACCCAGTTATCCCACTTGATCGCCGAAATCCTTGGGCAGGATACAACGGCCTGCATCATACTTGCCAACGCTGCGGATGATCTCGGCTTGCGCGGGCTCTATCCGGCGGCCTGACAGCTGACTGTCGATCACGCGGCGCAGCAATTGGTCCAGCCTTGTGACGAGATAGCAGTCAATCGCCGGCGGTGCCTTGGGATTGCCGATCCCGCTGTCCTCGGTGAGGAAGGTGTAGCGCGACTGAGTGACAGCCGCCATTGCGCGCATCACATATTCGGCGTTGTCCGCCACGCCTGATGCGCCCACCGGCACGATGTGCACCCGCGATTTGCGCAGATGCTCTGCCGCGCGCCATGTGAGCGGAATATCAGCATTGTGCGGCGGCGCATCGGCGACCAGCAACAGCGTTTTGACAGCATCGTCGCGCCAGTCCTGACCGGCGGCACGGATCAGCGCATCCTGCATCGCTTCCTCATAATCGCCGCCGCCATTTGCACGCTGTGCCGCGAGGTTTTTCCGCGCCTTCTCGATATCGCCATCCAGCGCAAAGGTGCGGGTGACAAAGGCGTCCCCCTTGTCGCGGTAGAATGTGAAGCCGACACGGATATCCAGCCCCGAATGCCGCTCTTTCAGATCGCTCACAATGCTGGCGAGTTCCGCCTGAAGATAGCTCAGTTCATCGCTCATTGATCCGGTGACATCAATGACGAGGCCCAGATCGAGTTTTGTCACAGTCGGCGCAGCTTTGCGGCTGGTGATGGTAACTTTCTGCGCGCCCGGATCGCTGGAAAGTGTGACCATGCGCCATGCGCTGTCGCCTGCACGGACCCACACTTTCTCGCTCAACCGGTCATGTTCGGGGAAGAACACCGCGCGGCCGTCAGCAACGGTGTTCAGTTTGAGCGAGTTGCCATCGGCGCAGCGCAGCTCAACCTGCGCAAAAGGCACGGCGCGCCCTTTTGCGTCGCGCAGTTCGACTGTCAGCAACCGGCTGGTATCGACCTTGGGCAGATCGCGCACCACTTGCCCGACGCTGCTTTTGCGCACGTAATCGGCATAAAGTTCGGGATTGAGCAGGTCGTCATGCTCGCCCGCTGTCAGCAGTCCCGATTGCGGCTCTGGCTGGGGGCGCGGACGCGGCGGGCCAGGGCGTATCGGAGGAAGCGGACGGCGCGGGGATATGATAGCCGAACCAACAGAAGCGACCGGAGAGGCGGATTCGTAACTCTCGCCCACCCTGCGGCTGCCAGTGACGATCATGGCGCCACTCGAGTCTTCGCCAACAGGAGGTGGCGGTGGAGGTGGAGGCGGCGGCGGCGGTGGAGGCGGCGGCGGCGGTGGAGCCGGAGGAGCCCCCTCGTCTGCTGCCTCTTCGGGAATTGGCGTACCGCCGGTGGAAACGATGCGCTTAGGGGGCGTTTGCCGCTGCTGCTGGCTTTCCGGACCCAGATCGGGGAGCGCTTCGGGCAGTCGGCAATAGCCTTCGCCCGATGGTGAAGGCGCAGCGACCCGGTCGGGCACATCTTGCGCAAGCGAAGCGCCGCCCAACACCGGAACAGACAGGCCCGGCAAAATCAGCGCAACACCGCACGCAATACCAACCATTTTCCGCATGAATTCTTCCTTAGACGCGAACTTTCAAAGACCTCATCGCATTTGAGTAGCGGTCAAATTATGAATGCGGGGTGATGGTTTGTCAGGTCGTTCGTCTATATTTGGCGGCAAATTTGGAACAGCAGCCTTACCATTTGCATATTAGTAGCATCAGCAAGGTCAGGCGATGTAATCTATCGTCAAACTCCACAAACCGAAGGATTCCATCATGCCCCGTCACATGCATATCATCGCCATTCTTGCATCTGCAGCATTTCCTGCCGCACCAGCCCTTGCGCAGACTGTTGAAACCGAAATCAAAACCGTCGACGGGGGCGCGGCTGGAACGGTCACATTCGAACAGACCGCCCACGGAGTCACCATCACCGCCGATTTAAAAAACATGCCGCAGGGGCCACACGGTTTTCACATTCACGAGACTGGATCATGCTCCCCCGATTTCAAAGCGGCGGGCGGTCATTACGATCCGCTTCGCGCCAATCATGGGTTCGATGCAAAAGGCGGCTATCACGTCGGAGATTTGCCAAATATCTTCGTGGCTGCCGACGGAACGGCAAAAGCGGCCTTTTTTGCGCCGCAGATCACCTTGAGGGCAAAGGATAACAACAGCTACCCTTTCACACTTCGTGATTTTGACGGGTCAGCGATTATGGTTCACGCCAAAGGTGATGATTACACCAACGTGCCGGCCGGATCGACTGGAGATCGAATTGCCTGCGGTGTGATTTTTGCGAGCGAAAACCAAATCCTGCTGACAGCCCCGCCCGCATGGCGCTCCAGTTCGCCCGCCAGCTCCAGCTCCAGCAGCGCCATGTGCACCGCTGCGGCTTCCATGCCGGACTGGCGGATCAGCTCGTCCACGCCGACGGGCGCTTTGGTCAGCAGACCGGCGATCCGGTCGCCATCTTCGACGGGTTTGCCCTCGCCCCATTCCAGCCCACGCAATTCGGCATAGTCGAACGGCGCGCCGGGTTCCTCCACGCGAAAAGTGGATCGCGGCGCTCCTGTGAAACCTTCGAGCAGTTCGATCACATCCTCGACCGACTGGACCAGCACCGCGCCATCGCGGATCAGTTGGTTGCAGCCCAGCGAGCGGGTATCGAGCGGGGAGCCCGGGATTGCCATCACCTCGCGCCCCGCCTCGCCAGCCAACCTTGCGGTGATCAGCGTGCCGGATTTGGGCGCGGCCTCCACCACCAGAGTGCCGCTGGCCAGCCCTGCTATGATGCGGTTGCGACTGGGAAAGTGGCGTCCGCGCGGCTCGGTGCCCGGCGGCTGCTCCGCGATCAGCAGGCCTTCTGCCGCAATGCGTTCCTGCAATTCGGCGTGCCGGGGCGGATATGTGATGTCGATCCCGCTGGCGATCACGCCAATGGTCGCAGGGTGCGCGCCTTCATGCGCGGCCCCGTCAATCCCGCGCGCAAGGCCCGAGACAACCGTGAAGCCGCCGCGTGCCATCTCGCCCGCCCAATCACGCGCCAGCTTTACCGAAGCCGCCGAGGCATTGCGCGCGCCCACCATCGCAACGCACGGGGCCAAGGCGAGTTCGAGCCGCCCGCGACACGTCAGGATCGGCGGCGCGCTGTCCAACTCGCCCAGCAGTGCCGGATAATGGGGCTGATCGTGAAACAGATAGCGCGCGCCCGCTGCATTGACCCCTTCGATCTCGCGCTCGATCCGGTCGGTCGGTGCGGGGCGATACGGTGTCTTCCCGCGCGAGCCCAGATCAGGCAGAGCCTCAATCGCGGCCACCGCCGTGCCGAACCGGGCCAGCAGGGCGCGGTAGCTGACCGGGCCGATATTGGGAGAGCGAAGCAGCCGGATGCGGGCAAATGCCTCAGCCTGACTGAGCACCACTGGCGTGAGCTTCACTTACTGCCGCCGATCTTTGGCTCCTTGCCCGACAGCAGACGTTTGATGTTCTCGTTATGCTTGATGAAGACGATCACCTGTATCGCGAGCAGCGGCAGGAAATAGACACCATATTGCGGCCAGCCCACCAGCGGGGCAGCAATCGCCAGAACCGGCGCGAATGAAACCGCGGTCAGGGATGCAATTGACGATGTGCGCGTGATCGCAATGGCCGCCGCCCAGATCAGGGCAGCAAGCAGCATGACCGGCCACGCCAGCGCCCCGCAAACGCCCGCTGCGGTCGCGAAGCCCTTGCCGCCCTTGAACTTCAGCCAAGGCGTGTAACAATGGCCCAGCACCGCGAAAACGCCCGCCACTCCCTCAAATCCGGGATAGAGCCGGGCGGCGATCAGGACGGGCACAACACCCTTCGCCGCATCCAGCAGGACGGTTGCCAGCGCCAGCCCCTTATTGCCGGTGCGCAGCACATTGGTCGCCCCGATAGAGCCGCTGCCAATATCGCGCACATCGCCAAGCCCGGCGGCTTTCGTCAATATCAAGCCAAAGGGAATCGAACCCGCGAAAAAACCCAGAAGCGCTGCGAAGATAAGTTCCATATCCCTCTCATAGCCGGGCTTTTCGATTCGTCTAATTCCATCTGAGAATCCTTCCCCGACGGGAACGAAGTACGGCGCGACCATACTTTTATGCAGGTGCCCGTGTCGCTACACTCACGCGCATGGATGCCACGCAAAAGACCGACAAATTGACCGAGCGCGAGAAGGAAGCCTTGCGCGCTTGGCTTCAGCACCGGACGGCGAAGGAAATCGCGCTGGACCTTGGCATATCACACCATGCGGTGGAAAAACGCCTCAAGATGGCCCGCACCAAACTGGACGTAGGCTCTTCGATTGAGGCGGCGCGGATATTGGCCGAGGCGGAAGCCCAATCCGAAGAGTACCAGCAGCCCGTAGCCCAGACGCCGGACCTTCCTCCAACCCCCGATCCGCGCAAACCATGGCAGCACCCAGTCATTGTATTTGGAGGTGTTACCATGTTTATCGCGACTATTCTTGCTATTACCCCAGTGGTTAATCTCGTTTCTGTTGATCCGGTGACGACAGCTCTCAACGCGGGGCAGGATAATACTTCGCCCGACGCCATCGAAATTCAACTTAGCGGCTCACTCGAGCCAGCGTTCGAAAATCTCGATCAGGACAACAGCGGATATCTCGAAACGCCCGAGTCTCCTTTTGTCACCATCGCTTTTCTGGACCCTAACGGTCCCTTCAAACAGGAAGGAGAAGCTGTTTTTGGTGCCAATGATGATCCGGTGCAGCTCGCCGAATTCTACGCCAGCGCCGACACGGATACGGATGGCCGCGTCTCATTTCGTGAATTCTATGTCTGGAATAAGGAGCGACTGCGAGAGTTAGGTATAAAGGTCACCAGTGTAATGAGCGTAATGCCCGAACAAAACTGACCTGCCGGGTTCGCCATCCGAGAGTTGACCAAATCACGGCGCTCGGCCATCGGCGTTCGCTGATGGCCGATGCTACTGCCCCCATTTTGCTGTTTGATACCGGCGTCGGCGGGCTGACCGTTTATGATGCGGTGCGCGCCGCTTTGCCGGATGCACCGATCATCTATGCCGCTGATTACGCCGGCATACCCTATGGCGAGAAGACCGAGGCGGAGGTCGCCGCGCGGGTTTCGGGGCTTCTGGGGCGCATGGCCGAGCGGTTTCAGCCGCGCCTCGCCTGTATTGCCTGCAACACGGCATCAACCATCGCGCTGGGCATGGTGCGCGAGGTGCTCGAAATCCCCATCGTTGGCACTGTCCCTGCGATCAAGCCTGCCGCCAGCCTGACGCGCACCGGCTCCATCGCCCTGATCGGGACGCAGGCCACCATCCGTCAGGCCTATGTTGACCGGCTCGAAGCGGAATTTGCGAGCGACAAGACCCTGATCCGCATCGCCGCGCCCGAACTGGTCAATCCGATTGAGGAAAAACTACGCGGGCGCGAGCCGGGCCTTGCCCTAGTTCAGGCCATTGCGGACAAACTGGGCCAAATGCCAGGCGGCGACAGTGTGGATACGCTGGTGCTGGCCTGCACGCACTTTCCGCTGCTGGCCGACGAATTCCGCCAGGTTTTTGGCGATGGCGTCCAATTGGTGGACGGCGCCCACGGCATTGCGCGGCGCGTGGCGAGCCTCCTTGAGGGGCAGAGCTTTGAGCCCAAACCGCTTAACCGCTTTGTCGTGACCGGTCCTGTAGAGATCGCGGACAGACTGGAAGTCGCTCTGGCTGCGCGGGGCCTGCAGCGCGCGGAAAGCTTCACATCCGCCAAGCGGCGAGCGCCGTAGCTCCCGCATAACTTCTCCCATAAACCACGGAGGACTTTGCGAATTGTTTGCAAAGTTGTTTGTGGCAAATCCGATTACGGTGACTTAACTATCCGGTGAAACATTTCGCAACCTTGTGGATTATACCACGGAGTCCTCGAATTCAGGCCGCGCGCATTGTCGCATAGCCACCCGCAGCAAGAGCATTGACGTGAACTACGATCAGATCTTCGATCAGGCGATTGACCGCCTCCATGAAGAAGGGCGTTACCGCGTCTTTATCGATATTCTGCGCAACAAGGGTGCCTATCCCAATGCGCGGTGTTTCCACGGGCATAACGGGCCAAAGCCGATCACTGTGTGGTGCTCCAACGATTACCTCGCCATGGGTCAGCATGACAAGGTGATCCGCGCGATGGAAGACGCGCTGCACGATGTCGGCGCAGGGTCCGGCGGCACGCGCAACATTGGCGGGAACACCCATCTGCATGTCGAGCTGGAAGGCGAACTGGCCGACCTGCATGGCAAGGAAGGTGCACTGCTGTTCACCTCAGGATATGTCTCGAACGATGCGACGCTTTCCACCATTGCCAAGCTACTGCCCGGCTGTGTGATCTTTTCCGATGAGTTGAACCATGCCAGCATGATCGCCGGCATCCGCAATTCGGGCTGTGAAAAGCGCATTTATCGCCACAATGATATGGCGCATCTCGAACAATTGCTCGCCGCAGAGGATGCGGACACCCCCAAGCTGATCGCGTTTGAGAGCGTCTATTCGATGGAAGGCGATGTCGCTCCGATCCATGCGATCTGCGACCTGGCAGAGAAATACAACGCCCTTACCTATATCGACGAGGTGCACGCGGTTGGCATGTATGGCGCGCGCGGTGGCGGCATATCCGAGCGTGACAACGCCGCGCACCGGATCAATATTATCGAAGGCACACTGGGCAAGGCATTCGGCGTGATGGGCGGATATATCGCGGCGGATACCCGCGTGATTGACTGCATCCGCTCCTATGCTCCCGGCTTCATCTTCACCACATCCTTGAGCCCGGTTCTGGTCGCTGGTGTGCTCGCCTCGGTCAAGCACCTCAAGGGATCCAGCGTAGAGCGCAATGCCCAACACAGCGCGGCCGCCAAGCTGAAGCTGAAATTTGCCGAAGCCGGCCTGCCCGTGATGGACAGCGTCACGCATATTGTGCCCTTGATGGTGGGCGATCCGGTCCATGCCAAGAAGATCAGCGACATCCTGCTGGCCGAATACGGCGTCTATGTGCAGCCGATCAATTTCCCCACCGTCCCGCGCGGCACAGAGCGGCTGCGGTTTACCCCCGGCCCGCACCACACCGAGGAAATGATGGACGAGCTGACCGATGCGCTGGTGGAAATCTGGGACCGTCTGGAGCTTGGCCTGCGGGAAGCGGCGTGAGCGTGGCGGTCTGATCTGCCCTTGCAGCATGGCGCATCGCACGGCACAGCCCCCTCAAACAGTTTGAGAGGGATATTCATGACAAAAGCTTTTGGCTCACCAGATCAACGCTTTGACGAGGTGGTGCTTAAACGCCGCTCCATTCGGGGCTATCTGGACAAACCTGTCCCGCGTGAGTTGATCGAGGAGGTGCTGACGCTGGCCATGCGCTCACCGACGTCGATGAACACGCAGCCGTGGCACTTTCACGTCATCACAGGCGAGCCGCTGGACCGCATCCGCAAGGGCAACACCGAACGCATCCTCGCCGGTGAGCCCGACAGCCGCGAATTCCGGCGCGGAGAGCCGTTTGCAGGCGTCCACCGTGAACGCCAGATCGGCGTCGCCAAACAGCTGTTCAGCGCGATGGGGATTGAGCGCGATGACAAGGATGCACGGCAGGACTGGGTGCTGCGCGGTTTCCGCCAGTTCGACGCGCCCGTCTGCGTGATCGTCACCTATGACCGCGAGCTTGGCACCAGCGATGACACCGCCTTTGATTGCGGCGCTGTAACCACGGCTTTGGTCAACGCGGCATGGTCACGCGGGCTCGGCTGCGTCATCAACTCGCAAGGCATCATGCAAAGTCCCGTCGTGCGCGAACATGCCGGCGTGCCCGATGATCAGGTGATCATGAAAGCCGTGGCGCTTGGTTGGCCCGACCCGGACTTCCCCGCAAACGCCGTGGTGAGCGAGCGCAAGAGTGTGGATGAAGCAGCGCGGTTTGTGGGGTTTGATTGAGAAGGCGCATGAGAACGCTAACGGTCCGCTTGTGCGAATTGCGTCAAACGGTACTGATGGTCTGACTTTGGGGTGGGAAGCTGACATACATCGTCACTACGCGCGAAACACGTCGGGCGATAAGCTTGGATAACGGAACGGACTGGCTGGTTTCTTGAGTTTAGGCATCCATCAAGCCAAGCCCAATCGCTTCACTTCTCAATCAAGTGCGTTTGGTCTGACAGCGCCGTTTAGACGCGTGCAACCTTTCGTGGCGAAATTGCGTAATTTTTTCTGCGTCTG
The DNA here is from genome assembly GCA_049647465.1 of Erythrobacter sp. Taxonomy (GTDB): domain Bacteria; phylum Pseudomonadota; class Alphaproteobacteria; order Sphingomonadales; family Sphingomonadaceae; genus Erythrobacter. The sequence goes on along the minus strand of JBARXS010000084.1, from coordinate 4,982 downwards.
GCCCAGAACCTGATTCACCCATAAGACAAGGGATACTCATGGCTTGCAAACAACCCAAACTTGCACCGATTATTTTAGTCAGCCTCGTATTATGTCTTTGGGCTTACTCCCCCAAAGAGCTAGCCGCCAAAGAGCAAGAGGCCGAACTTTCTATTGAGGCCATCGAATACAAGGCTGATGCGCGATATCAATCGGGGGCACATGCAGAAGCTGGGGCCCTCTACGAGGAGATGGCAAACCGCGAAGACGCCCCTAAATGGGCACGTCGTTCAGCCGCCTACAACGCCGCTTGCGCTTACGCCCTTGCAGGGGATCAGAGCGATAAAGCCCTGGACTTGTTGGAAATGGCGGTCGCGCTTGGCTTCATTGATACTTACTCGCTGGAAAAGGACACTGATCTTGAAAGTCTGAGAGAAACGTCTCGTTGGGCTTCCATTGAAGAGACCGTTGCACAGGCGAGCGCGATCGAAGACAGACGTTGGGGCACGGTTTCTGTTCGACCTGCGTATGAAGAGAACTTGCCCGTTGAGGATAAGCTGGCGGGCCTGTCTCTTCTCTGGTCGGAGGCCAAATACAATTTCGCGAACTTTGATCTCGTACCCGAGCTTGATTGGGACGCCGAATATCGCGCCATGATCCCGCGCGTCATGGCCAGCGAGAACACTTATGAGTATTATCGGTTACTCCAAGCGTTCGTTGCTAAACTCAAAGATGGTCATGCGAATGTCTATTTCCCGAATGTTCCGGAGTTCAACGACGGACGTTCCAATGTCCCAGCCATCAATTACCTATGGATCGAAGAGCGACTTATCCTGGACTACGTCGCAGGCGAGGAATTTGAAGCCGCTGGCATTACACGCGGCGATGAAATCATCGCTGTAAACGGACAGCCCATCCAAGAGTTTGCCGATACGCACCACCGCCCTTACGTCAGCGGTTCGAACAAAGCCTACATTGATAGCGTGGTCTATTCATGGCGCTTATTAAAGGGGCCAGAAGGTCCACTCGAACTCACCATCAAGAAACGGTCAGACGATATCGTCACCGTTCAATCCCGTCGACCTGACTGGGATACATGGACGGCATTGACCGAAGGCAGAGAAGAACAGCCGCCGAATTTTCGATGGAAAATGGTGCCGGGGAATATTGCTTACGTTGAACTCAACTCTTTCAGCAGTGCAGACGCCTCGCGAGGCTTTGCCGACAACTTTGAAGACATATCGAAAGCCGATGGCATTATCTTCGATGTGCGCAAGAATGGCGGTGGTAGCAGCTCTTATGGCTATGATGTCCTGTCCAGACTTACTCAAGAGCCCTTTGCGGTCAGTTCATGGAGAACTATGAATTATCGCCCCGCCTTTCGTGCGTGGGGCTATCAAACTGAAAGCTTCGAATCCACCGGCAACATGGAGCTCCCTAATCCCGATCAGTATTATGCAGGCCCTGTTGCGGTCCTATCCGGGACGAATACATTCTCGGCTGCGGAGGATTTCCTCGTGGCTTTTGATGTCATGGATCGCGGGCCCATCATCGGACAGGCAAGCGGCGGCAGCACAGGCCAACCCCTTGGATTTTATTTACCCGGCGGTGGCACAGCTCGCATCACGACAAAACGCGATACCTATCCAGATGGATCGGACTTTGTGGATGCTGGGATACAGCCTGATACTCTGGCGCCGCCGACCGTGAAGGCCTTCATTGAGCGACGCGATCTGGCCCTCGAAGCAGCTATTCAATATTTTTCAGAATTTGACTAACTCCGTTTGGTTACGGCCTGCGTCCGCTTTCTTCTCGCGACACCGCAACCACGTCTGCAATGGGGTCGTTTGCCGCCTGACAGCTATTCAGCCAAGGTCGTCCGAAGCGGGCAGCGCCCGCCGACACACATTTACTGCCCCTCACCCGTTCCCCTTAGTATTCACCACCAGCATATCGCCGTCCAGAAAGCGCAGGATGTCGCTGGTGTTGCTGCCCAGCGTTGCCTCGCGGAAGCCGGTTGCGCCGTGGCTGCCCAGCGCGACGAGCGCCTGGGGGTATTCTTTCAGCCCCGCCTTCACCGCGTCAAACGCGCCGCCGCGCACCAGGCCGCGGGTCGCCGAGGCGAGGCTCGGCTCGCGTTCCGCCAGCATTGCCATGAATTCGCCGAGCTTCTTGGCCTCTTCGCCTTCAACCTCTTCGGCGACATAGCCATCGCGCTGAAACCCTTCGAACGGCACATGCCATGCGTGCATCACATGCATATGCGCCTCGGGAAACAGGCGCGCCGCCTCGATAATCGCGTGCGCCGATCCGTCGGAGAAATCCGTGCCCGCCACGATATGCGTATACGGCCCGCGCACCCGCTGTTTCACGATCAGCGTCGGCGTTGTGGTGTAGCGCAGGACATAATCGACCGCGGTTCCCATGAAGAAATCGCCAAGGCTGTTATAGCGCGCAGGCCCGATGAGCAGCATGTCCACATCATCGACCGAGCCAGCGCTGGCAATCGCAAGCGGCGCAGACCCCTCCGGATAGCAATATTCAATCGGCCCGCCGCCCTGATCTGTGCCCGCAGTGTAGCCGACGCACAGTTCCATCCGGCGGTCGAGCTCACCCTTCGCGACGCTGCTTGCGCCGCCTTCTTCTACTGCGTGAATGAACCGGACGGCGCGCTTTGAATCGCGTCCCAGTTGCAGCCCGCGATCCACAGCGCGGTCCGCGCGCGAGCTGAAATCGGTGGCGACGGCGATGCACTTCTCTGACATAAAGATGTCCTCCCAAGCCCGGGAGATACTGTATTTCAGGCTCAACTGCAACTGAGTTGCATTACCACAAGGTAGGCTAACGCAGGCTCACCACATTATCGCTGGCCACGCGCTCGCGAGAGCCGTCGAACAGGCTCATCATCGGCTCGTCTTCGACCACGACGCTCAGCGCGTCGCCATAGCCGTTGAAGCCAGTCTTCATCGCGGCGCCATATGCGCCCAGCATGCCGATCTCGATATAGTCGCCAGCCTGAATGTCGCCAGGCAACGGGAACGGGCCGGCCATATAATCGGCATCATCGCAAGTCGGGCCGTAAAACGCGAAGTCTTCCACCGGATCGCGCAAATCGTCTGCCAGCGCGGTGACGGGAAAGCGCCAGTCGACATGCGCCGCATCATACAGCGCGCCATAGGCACCATCGTTGATATACAGCTCATTGCCGCGACGCTTTGTCACCTGCACGATCATGCTGGAATATTCGGCGCACAGCGCCCGGCCCGGCTCGCACCACAATTCGGCATTGTAGGCGATGGGCAGCGCGTAAAAATGCTGATGGATGATCGCGAAGTAATCCTCCATCGGAGGCGGTTCCATCCCCGGATAGATGCTGGGAAAGCCGCCGCCCACATCGATCATGTCGATCACAACGCTGGCCTGCGCAATCGCGGCGCGCGTGCGGTCAAGCGCCTGCACAAAAGCGAACGGCGTCATCGCCTGACTGCCGACATGGAAGCAGACGCCCAGCCAGTCGCAATGCTGGCGCGCAGTCTGGAGCAAGGCCGGAGCCTCGGTCAGATCGCAGCCAAACTTGGCCGCAAGGCTGAGCTCGGAATATTCGGAAGAAACCCGCAGTCGCACACACAGACGCAGGTCAGTCGCCGCCTCGCCCGTTTCGGGATTGCGGCAAGCCTCAATAATCTTGACGAGTTCTTCCTCGCTATCAAGGCTGAAGGTTTTCACGCCGTGCTGGTGATAGGCCTCCGCAATCGCGCTCTTCGTCTTGATCGGGTGCATGAAGCACAACGCGGCATCAGGCAGCAGGCCGCGCACCAGACGCACCTCTGCGATAGAGGCGACGTCGTAATGCGTCACACCGGCATCCCACAGACACTCGATCAGATCAGGCGCGGGATTGGCTTTCACCGCATACAGAACCTTGCCGGGAAATTTTCCGACAAAGTACGCGGCGGCACGCCGGGCGGCATGCGGGCGATTGAGAATGACCGGATCATCCGGCGACAGAGCGCGGGCTACAGTCTTGGCGTCGGGATATTTATACAACTCAAGGGACCCCCAGAAGGTTTAGCGTGAACCAAACGGTTTTGAGGCTGCCTTGCGGTTATAGTCCCTTGGGGCAGCTGAAGCGGAAGCGCGCAATTAAAGATACGGGCTGGTTATGCAAGGATAATCGTCGAGTTTTGCGATCGTTCCGCAAAAATCAGAAAGAGACCTGCGGCACCTGATCGACAGAGCCGCGCTCGCTATCATCGAGACGATCGAAATCCGCCTGTTTAAAGCCGAGCAACCCGGCGAACAGAACAGCGGGAAACGCCTCGCGCGCGGTGTTGAAGCGTGCCACCGCCGCGTTCAGAGCGCGGCGCGCTGCGGCCAGCTTGTCTTCGATATTGGCCAGTTCGCCCTGCAATTCCTGATAGTTGACGCTGGCTTTAAGGTCGGGATAGGCTTCGCCCAGAGCAAGCAGATTATCCAGCGCGATTTTCAGGCCCTGCTCGTCACCCGACGAAGGCTTGCCATTCGCTGCCTTGTTGCGGGCAGTGATGACAGCCTCCAGAGTGGTCGCCTCATGTCCGGCATACCCTTTCACGGTTTCGACCAGATTGGGGATAAGATCATGGCGCTGGCGCAGCTGCGCATCGATATCTGCCACACCCTGATGCACATTCTGGCGAAGACCGACCAACTGGTTGTAAATGCCAATCAGCAAAAAGACGACCGCAACCGAGATGACCACAATCGCGGACGTCCAGAACCAGCCAAGAATCTCAAACATGCCAACAACCCCTGCTCTGTGATCGGTTTTGTGATCAGTTTCGTGGCCGCCGCTTAACCACAGGTCAGCATTATACGGCTAACAGGTTAAGAGAAAACAGACGCGTGATACAAATCCACGGTGCCGATCGGGCGCGATGGAAGGCGCGTTGGGACAGATCAGGTTTGGCAGGTTCATGCAGGTTGATGTCGATCAGTTGATGGATGGGGAGCTGGGCCGGTGGCTG
>JBARXS010000083.1:0-14875 GCA_049647465.1 Erythrobacter sp. | reverse complement strand
GCAAGGTTATCTCGGGTAAGGTTTCGCATCTCGTATTTTGTCGTGATCGATTTACCTCCGATCTTGAGCAATACCCCATATATCTCGAGCAAATCACCGGGACCGACTTCGTCGAGATACTGGATTGTATGCTTGACGTCCGCCCAGCCCGGGCCATCCGTCTTGCCGGGGCTCCAGCCAAATGCCTCGCTCAGGAAATGGTACGAGGCATCATCGAACATTTCGATGTAGAATCTCGTAGTTAGATGGCCCATCACGTCGCTTTGCCAAGGATGCGCCACACTCTTATTGCACAGGATCATGCAGCTCTCTTCGCGAGGATCGGCGCAGCCTGCTTTTCGAGGTCGAGCGAACGGCGTGCTTGCTCAGGAGACTGGACGCTGGCTCCCATGTTCTCGACAATCGATCGGGCTCGCTCGACCAATTGCGCGTTTGTGGCTAGCACCCCCTTGGCGAGATAGAGATTGTCTTCCAGCCCAACCCGCACATGCCCGCCGAGCAGTGTGCTTTGCGCAACAAACGGCATTTCCTGCGCCCCCAGAGCAAACCCTGCCCAGTTGGCGTCACCAGGCAGGTTTTCGACCATGGTCATGAAGTTTCGCGGAGATGCTTCCGCGCCCCAGCGCACGCCCATGCAGACCTGGAACAACGGCGGGGCGTTCAGCAGACCCTTCTTGATGAGTTCTTTGGCAAACCAGACATGACCCAAATCAAACACTTCCAGTTCCGGCTTTACGCCGATTTTCTGAAGACGCGCAGCTCCAAGCTCCAGCATGTCCGGAGTCGAAACATAAACGTAATTGCCTCCGGGATAGTTGAAAGAGCCGCAATCAAGAGAGCATATCTCAGGTAGGAGCGTCTCGACATGTTTCATTCGCTCTAATTGCCCGACCAGGTCTGTGTCGCTGGCGAATTCCAAAGGGTCGTCGTCAGGCCCAAGGTAAAGGTCGCCGCCCATGCCCGTAGTAAGATTGATTATGACGTCGGTCTCTTCGTCGCGAATGCGATCTACGACTTCGCGATACAGATCCAGCTCGCGAGAAGGCTGGCCAGTCTCGGGGTCGCGGACATGAATATGTGCAATCGCGGCCCCTGCTTTTGCCGCTTCGATAGCCGCTTTGGCGATTTCATTGGGGGTTACGGGTACATGGGTGGACCGGTTCGTGGTGTCACCTGATCCAGTGACAGCGCATGTAATAATTACGTTTTTGTTCATTTGACCATTTTGTCGGCGGCAAAGCGCGTAGCACCGTTCGGGCCCCGCAATTGCCTGGATTGAAAGCCGTCAAAGTGCTGAAGCGCGAAGCGCAAATCAGCAAAGAGGCTTGTGGAAGCAGTCGATCACTTTGCAGAAAGTGCACGCGTCCGACTGCAATGAGAGCATAGTGGTAGCAAACTATCCACATATGCCAAGGTGCTAATCCCGGAAGCGAGTGGCCGCGCTCATGATCTACAAGTTTCTATAAGCGTGCCGATGCAATGAAGTATGCGCTGAACACCCACGCCTGACCATGACCACGCCCAACGAACTAAAGCGGGCGTTCTTGAAGCGATCGGTACAGGTTGAAACACATCATAATCGCAATGACGAGCAGGGGGACGGACGCTACCAGCACTGCGGACATTGCCACCCGGGTTCCGCCCACCAGCATTAAGCTGATCGGAAGCAGGCCGAGTACGAGCGCCCAGAACAGTCTATGCCACTTGTTCGGGTCTTGCCCAGTCTCAAGATGAAGTGATGCCGAAGAGGCAAGTGCATACGCTGCGGAATTGTATGTCGTCGCGATGAATATGATGCTGATCAGCGCGAAGCTTACCTGTGCGAACGCCCCAAAAGGCAGCGATCCAACAGTCGCTGAAATCGCTTGCGCCGGGTCGACGGTGTTGAGCAGTTCGCGCACGGGCACGATGCCGTTGATATCGAGGAAGAGCGCGTAATTGCCCATGATAACGTAGAAAAGCCAGGCCCCGAGCGAGCCGAAGAACACCATGTATAAAATCAGTTCACGCAACGTGCGACCGCGCGAAATCCGAGCTACGAAGATTCCAACAAACGGGCCGAATGCGATCCACCAGGCCCAATAGAAGATTGTCCAATCCTCGACAAAGCCCGAACGTACAATCGGATCAGTGTAGCTAAGCATTGTGAGCGTGTTCTGCAGCATGAACCCGATACTCTCGGTGCCTACCCTCAGTATAAAAAGTGTGGGGCCAGCGATCAGAATAAACACAAGGAATAGAAGCGCGGCGATCACATTCAGGTCGGCAAGGCGCTGGATTCCCCGCTCGATGCCAACGAAAACCGTAAAGGCAAACAGAGCGACACTGGCTCCGACGACTGATGCATCCAGACCAAAGGATCGATCAAGCCCGATGGCGTCCGCAAGATTTGCGGAGATCATCGGCACTGCCAATCCCATCGAGGTTCCGGCGCCTGCGATCAATGCCAGCATGAAGAAGCTGTCGATCAGCCGAGCGAGGAGGCTGTTTGGTCCTTTTGGTCCAAGAAAGTGATGGCACGCCGTGCTTAGGCGCAGGAAGTCGATCTTTTCGATGTAATAGGCATACCCGATGGCGACAGTGGGCAGAGCATAGATTGCCCACGCTATCATTCCCCAGTGGAACAGACCGTATGCGGTCGCCCACCGAAGCGAGTCATTGGTATTCGCCTCGATCTCAAACGGTGGATTGTCGGCATAGTAGACCCACTCGATTGTCGCCCAGTAAACAAGACCTGCCCCGACGCCTGCGCAAAACAACATCGAAACCCAACTGAATGTCGAGAATTGGGGCTCCTCGTCTTCTTCGCCCAACTTGATGTGGCCGTGACGACTGAAGGCAACCCATGCGAGGAATATGACAATTCCGATGACAGTCCACTGGTAGATAAGGCCGAAATTCTGCGATATCGAAGCATACAGAGACTCGATCCAAACGCCTGCAGCGGTTGGCCAGACGAGAATCGGGACGCAAATGATCAAAACGATCAGCAACGCCGAAAAGAAAATGAGCGGGTCTATGCCGTGCTGCTTCATGATCGGGGTCCTAGGATGAAGTGGAAAGAAGCGAACAGGCGCGCGCAGGGTGGTCCGAAGTTGCTCCAACGCTTATTCCGAGTTCATGGACGGTGCCTGCCGACGGATCGAATGGTTGCCATTGGGGGAGTTCGGACCCGTTAGGATCGCCCGACCGTGCGAAATTGGTCCAGTATGACACCATCATCTGGGTCAATTCTCTGTCAGTCTCGCTTGAGGGGAGCCATTCGTCAGCAGTATCGAACACATAAGGTATTTCTGCCCCGTGATAGGCGCCAAGCTCCTCGCCATCGGGTCGTATCCGCGTGAAATAGTAGTAGAAGACCGGAACGCCCTCCCGAGCGACTTGGCGCGCAAGGCCAAGAGCAGGGCAAAAGAATTCGGACGCGCTGGCCAATCGGTTGGCCTGCGCCAGAGCGCCGGATTCGCCCTGGGCGAAATAGGCAGCAACGGCGTCCCGTTGCTCGCCGCCGTAGGTGGACAGCGCACTTTCAAAAGGCCGCAGCTCGCCCTGAGGCATGTACATCAACATCTCGTCGGCATTGACGCCGATTAAAAGCGGTACCGGGCTTGTAATTTCTCTACCTTCCAATTGCCTGCCGTCGGCTACCGGGCCGAAATAATAGTCCGGCAAAACTATTGGCGTTTGATCGACCAACTCCTCCCAAGGCGTTGCCCGCATCTGCTCCAGGGTCTTTGCTTCGAGAGTATCGAACAGTTTCTCGCCAGCTTTGGTCGCCGCTTCGTAGTCAACCGCGTCATAAGGAGCCAGCGCGCCGCTCTGAATCGCAGCACGGTGAAACAACCCGCTAGCAGATCGCATACGCAGCAGCGCGGCAATATTGCCGCCACCAGCCGACTCTCCGAAAATCGTTACATTGTCAGGGGCGCCGCCGAACGCGGCGATGTTGGACTGAATCCATTGAAGCGCAGCCACCTGGTCTGCCAGCCCGTAATATCCCGAAACAGCATTCGGGTCTTCCTCATCGAGCAAGGGATGCGGCAAGAAGCCGAGCGCGCCCAGCCGATAATTCAGGCTGACAAAGACAATGTCCCTGGCCGCCAATCGGTGGCCCAAATAATTGGGCTCATGCGAGAACCCGTTGACGTTCGAGCCACCATGAATCCAGACCATGACTGGCTTCGGTGTGCCTCCAGCCCCGTTGGACCAAACATTCAGATAAAGGCAATCCTCCGAGATGTCGTCGAGGTCGGCAATGAGCTCAGGATCGGCGTCGAGCCCCTTCGCCACCGTTCTATACCAGTCGGGATTGCCTTGACCTTGCGGGCAGGCTGACCCGAACCGGGTTGCATCTATTTCGCCAACCGAGGGTGGAAGCTGTTGGGGCGCACGCCATCGCAGATCGCCGACCGGCGGTTTCGCATACGCTATACCACGAAACTCTGCGACGCCGTTGGATGCGACAAGTCCTCTGATCTCTGCACCACCTATGCCCCAAACGAGCGTCTCTTTTTCCGAGCCGCGTCTATCAGCGCAGCAGCCTGCCAGCACCAACCCGATGGAAAGTAATGTCAACGCCATCGCGCGCGTGATCATACCAGTCCCTCTCAGTGATCCCGAAACCATTAATGCACACCAATATTTTGACTTCGACAAGCGAGGAATTGAGAACTTGACATGAGCAGATCTCAACTAAAGCCCGAGGTTAGATCCTGCGATGTGGCGAGAGCTCGGGGTCGTTTTCGATTTCCTCTTGCAGCCATTTCGAAAACTTGCGGATCTTTCGCACACGGTTTCGCGATACTGGATACACCACATTCCAGTCGCCCGGAGCCGCGATCGCGCGATCAGGAAACAGATTTATGAGCAGGCCAGCCGAGAGGTCTTCGCTCACATAGGGATGCATGGCCATCGCCACGCCGATGCCTCGCACTGCAGTCTTGAGAGCGTGGTCATAACTGTCAAAGCTGAGGCCGGAATTCGGATCGACTCCTTCGACCCCTGAACTTTCCAACCACGTTGGCCAGTCGTCTGCAGACGGGTATACTTGCAAGATGGGCTGCTCGGCGAGATCCTGAGGTGCGCTTAACGGCCTGCCCTTGGCCAGAAACGCAGGACTGCAAACCGGAAAAAGCATTGGACTGAAGAGATAATCGTACTTCAGGTTCTTGCTGTCGGACCTGCCTATAATTATGCCTAAATCAACGTCCTGGCGAGCGAAATCGACGTCCCATTGTGAAGTTATCAGCCTTACCTCAAGCTCCGGATGTCTGCGATTGAAGCTGCTCAATTTGGGAACGAGCCATCGCACAGCCAAGGTGGAGTAGGTCTGGATGTTAAGAGTTGTGTCGTTCTCCGACTTCAGCAAGGCCCGGGTGCCTTCAATCAGTTTCTCGAACGCTTCGCTAACGCTGTCGCGGTAGGATTCGCCCGCCTCGGTAAGCTCCACTTTTCGAGGTCGGCGCACAAAAAGGTCGAGGCCAAGCACTTCCTCGAGAAGCTTGATCTGATGCGAAATGGCCGATTGCGAGACGGCAAGCTCTTCCGCTGCAAGCTTGAATGATCCCAGCCGAGCAGCTGCTTCAAACGAGCGTAAAGCGTTTAGCGGAGGGAGCTTTTGCATATCTATCTTGCCTAGTCGGCGGCGTAGTTCAGGGAGATTGATAGTTATAGATATATGAATTTTATTCAACTGGACTTAACGTTTCCCATTTGACACGCTGCGTGTTTACCGACTGGATCATTATCCCAGACCAACGGGAGGAGCAGGAATTGTCAGTCTCGATTGTCTCAGATCACGCACGAATGCTGAACAATGCGGCAAGGTCCGTTGAAGCGGGCGCACTCGGAAAGGCTGAGCCGATTTGTCGGGAAGTCCTCAAGCAGAACCCGCTCAATGTGAATGCGATGTGCCTCTTGGCCGATATCGGCGTTCGAATTGGGGCCCTGGAAGATGCCGAGAAGTTGCTCCGACGCTGCTTGGAACTTGCGCCAGACTTCAAGCAGGCCCGAGGGCACCTTGCCAACACGCTTTTTAAAAAGCAGAAATATCAAGACGCGCTCGATGAGCTCGACAAGCTAGATACTGACGAGCCGGACAACCCTGGCACATTGTTGCTGCGCGCGAATATCTACGCTCAAACTGGCTGCTATTACGAGGGACTGGAGTATTTCAGGCGCATAGCGAAGCTGCGTCCAGACAGTGCCCGCATTCATATGAGCCTGGGGCACACCTTGAAGACGGTCGGCTCGCAAGACGAGGCGATTGCAGCTTACACTCGGGCTGCCCAATGCGAGCCGACGTTGGGTGATGCATATTGGAGCCTCGCCAATCTCAAGACCTATCGCTTCGACGATGAGGTCATCGAGCAAATGCTAGACGCGGCTCAATCTCCGGCAATCGGGCGGGAGGATTTTTTCCACCTGAGCTTTGCACTGGGAAAGGCGTACGAGGATCGCGGTGAATACAACCAGGCCTTCACTCATTACCGGCGTGGCAATAGCGTTCGACGAAGACTGATCTCCTACAGTGCCGGTCAAAAACACGACGAAACTTACCGCCAAATCGAATTTTTCTCGCCAGAGTTTCTAGAAGAAAGACGCGGCGTAGGATGCGGCAGTGAAGAGCCGATCTTCATCGTTGGTCTGCCTCGAGCCGGGTCGACTCTGATCGAGCAGATTCTCGCCAGTCACTCGCAAGTCGATGGAACTCAAGAGTTGCCGGACATCATTTCGATAGCCCGCCGAATCTCGGGCAAGAAAAGGGAGAGAGAAACCTCTAATTATCCTGAAGTGCTTGCTGAGCTATCGCCGGGTGAATTGAGATCGCTGGGCGAAGAGTATCTTGAGCGAACCCGTATCTATCGCGGCTCAGCTCCCCGCTTTATCGATAAGATGCCCAACAATTTCGGTCATGTCGGGCTCATTCATATGATCTTGCCCCACGCAAAGATCATCGATGCGAGGCGCAATCCGATGGATTGCTGCTTTTCCGGATACAAGCAGCTTTTCGCCCGCGGGCAGAACTTCACGTACTCGCTCGAGGAGATTGGTCGTTACTACTGTGACTATGTTGATCTGATGCGGCATTGGGATACGGTGCTACCGGGCAAGGTCTTGCGCGTTATCAACGAAGATCTGATTGCCGAGCCAGAAGACCAAATCCGGCGGATACTCGATCATTGCGGCCTTCCATTCGAGCAAGCGTGCCTTCAGTTTCACAAGACCGAACGCGCAGTTAAAACGGCGAGTTCAGAGCAGGTCCGCCAACCAATCAATGCTCGCGGCGTCGGAAGATGGCGACATTTCGAGACTCACCTCCAGCCGCTAAAAGATGTCTTGGGTCCGCTCATCGACGATTATCGAGCATAAGCAAAACTCATGCCTCGACCTCGATTTGCTGCAGGTTTGATGGCTTTCCATTGGGCCTTCACATACATCAGGTGAAAATTTCTCAAGCTAGTGTGACAAATCCTCTTTTGCTTCTTCGGTTGGCGCGCGTCATCAAGGCTAAGTAGCAAAAGCAATCGCACTTCCGGGAGAGTAGACGATGCGTGCATGGGGTGAGAAAAAAAACGGATCCAGCGTGACAAGCCGTCGGTTGCGATCAACGCTAAGCCAATCGACAGCGCTGGCCGTTTGCGCCGGAGCGCTTTGGTGCCCTCATACAGTTATGGCTCAGGATGCAGAGACAACGGAAACTGCACCGGCTGACAATGTCATCATCGTGACCGCAACCAAGCGGGCTCAAGACCTTCAGGACGTGCCAGTAGCTGTGAGCGTGCTTGGAGAGGAGGCTCTTGAAAATCTGAACATCCAAGGTTTCGGGGACTACGTTCAAGCGCTGCCATCGGTGAGCTTCCAGAGTCTCGGTCCGGGCCGGAACGAAGTGTTTTTCCGCGGGCTTTCCGACGGCGGCAACGGCAACCCTTCGGGCACCGCCCCGAGCGCGGCGATCTACCTCGATGAGCAGCCTGTCACAACGATTGGCGGTAATCTCGATATTCAGATCTACGACGTGAGCCGGATAGAAGCGTTGTCTGGTCCGCAAAGCACACTGTTTGGTGCCAGTTCACAGACCGGAACATTGCGCATCGTCACCAACGCGCCCGACCCCGACGCAATTGAGGCGGGTTTCGATGTGTCAGCCAGCACGACCCGGTTTGGCGACGAAAGTTATTCGGTCGAGGGCTTTTTCAATCTGCCTTTGAACGACAACATCGCCCTGCGCGTCGTTGGTTGGCAGATTGAAAACGGTGGGTACATCGACAACGTTCCGGCGACACAAACATTCTCCCGCAACGGACAGGTGGTCGATAATGCGGAGTTTGTTGAAGAGGACTTCAACACTGAGAACAAGACCGGTGCGCGTGCTGCGCTTGGGATCGATCTTGACGACAATTGGACGGCAACCCTTCGCGCCACGTACCAAGACCAACGTACGCAAGGGGTGTTTGATCATAACCCGGACGAGGTCGGAGACCTTCAGGTCGAGCGCTTCTTCAACGATTCCTACCGCGACGAGTTTCTTCAACTGAGCGGTACGATCGAAGGCAAGATCGGCGGATTTGATTTCTCCTACTCTGGATCCTTCCTCGACCGCGATACGCGGTATGTAAACGACTATTCTGAATACGCGGAGTATTCAGCTCTGATAGATTACTACACTTGTGATTATGCGTATTCATACGTCTCATACGCCTACAATTTCTCAAATTGTAACGACCCCCGCATTCAATTCGAGCAAACCAGCAAACTGAAGCGTCAAACCCACGAAGCAAGGCTTCTCTCCGATCAGACTTCTCGCCTGCGGTTCCTCGTTGGCGGATTTTATGATCGTCAGGAATTGGATTTTCTGTTTGCCTATCGCATTCCTGCTATCAAGCCGGGCTTTGCAATTTCATTCTCGCCCGGCACGCCAACTGATAGCTATTTCGTCACTGATCAGCGGCGTATCGAAGAGCAACTGGCCTTTTTCGGGGAAGTCGAATTCGACCTGACAGACGCGCTAACCGCAACGTTTGGATATCGTTACAACGAGACGACCGTTTCGTTGAACGGGAGTGTCGGTACGGTCTTTACCGCTGATCCTAACGTCGACGTTCGCGCAGAGGACACAAGGAGTCTTTTCAAAGGCAATCTGACCTACCGCGTGTCTGATGACTTCATGACCTATGTGACCTTTTCGCAAGGATTTAGGCCCGGCGGGCCAAACCGGGTCTCCACAACCAACATTCCGGCAATTTACGCGCCCGATGTGGTCGACAATTACGAACTCGGTTGGAAAAGCACTCTGCTAGGTGGCAGGGTCCGTTTCAACGGGGCGGCGTTCTACATGAAGTGGAGCGACATCCAGTTTACGCGCTTCGATCCGGCGGAATCGCCGCTGGGCCTTACGAACAATGCTGGCGATGCGCGGGCGATCGGCCTCGAGGTGGATTTTGCAGCGGATGTCACTGACGAGTTGACGATCAATGGGGGCTTTGTGCTTCTCGACGCCGAGCTCACAGAGTCTTTCACTCAAGATATAACAGCCACGCCAGGAACGCCTGCTGATGCTCCGGAGGGTACTTCCTTGCCTTTTGCTCCGAACTTCAAGGCGACCTTGTCGGCTCGTTATGAAAGACCGATCGGCAACCTCAACGGCTTCGTACAGGTTAATGGGAGCTACAATGGCTCGACATTCAACGATCTGTTCATCGCCAACAGGCAGCGGCAGGCCTCGTATGCGCTGGTGAACACGTCGGCCGGGATAGAAAGAGACAATTGGAGGGCTTCGGTCTTTGTTTCGAACCTGACTGATGAGCGCGCTGAACTGTTCAGAAACGCAACGGACTTCGTGAGCCGAATAACCGTCAACAGGCCAAGGACAATCGGCGTGTCTTTCGGATTCGACTACTAGTCGCCGCCACTGCATCTTAAACCGATTGGGAGTCGATTGCGCTTCCTACCGAACAATCCAACTCACAACCCGTGACTTTGCAAGGGATTTAGCGTTGTCGAAAAGGGTAGCCATAAGTGCTGGTGCGAGCGGCATCGGACGGGCGATCGCAGAAGCCTATCTGGCGGTCGGTGACACGGTATATGTCAGCGATATTGATGAGGCTGCCCTGGCGAGTTTGTCGGACGCTCACCCTCGGGCGGTCGCGTTCAATGCAGATGCTGGCGAACCAGATCAGGTTGGCGAATTCTTTATGCGCATTGCAAGGGATGAGCCCTTGCTTGACGTGCTCGTCAACAACGCCGGCATTGCTGGGCCCACCGCAAGACTGGAGGACATCGCTGTCACTGATTGGGTGCGCACGATTAACATTGACCTCAACAGCGCGTTCTATTTCGCGCGCGAAGCGATCCCGATGCTTCGACGCTCAGGCGGCGGCTCGATCATCAACATCGCATCCAATGCGGCCTTCTTTGGCTTCCCAATGCGCAGCCCATACGCCAGCTCCAAATGGGGCATCATTGGTCTGACCAAAACCCTTGCGATGGAGTTGGGGCCCGAGGGCATTCGTGTGAACGCGGTCTGTCCCGGCAGCGTTGAAGGACCTCGTATTGACAGGGTCATCGCAGAGGATGCACGCCAACGCGGCCTAGATCCCGCCGAGGTCGAGGCCGAGTACAAATCGCAGAGCTCCTTGAGAACATTTGTCTCAGCACAAGAGGTCGTCTCGCTGGTCACTTATCTGACGTCTGATGTTGGACGGCGAATTTCCGGCCAGGCCATTGGACTGGATGGACACACCGAAGGCCTTTCCCTCAAATTTGGAAACTGAAAAATGAAAGCTGCGTGGTACGAACAAACTGGCGAAGCTCAGTCCGTCATCCAGATCGGAGAGCGCGAAACCCCTGACCTTAATTCTGGAGAGCTACTGGTCAGGATACACGCGTCTGGCGTCAATCCATCGGACGTGAAGACGCGTGCTGGGGCTCGCGGCCCGATCCCTTTTGAGTTTGCCATTCCGCACTCCGACGGCGCGGGTGTCGTTGAGGCTGTCGGAGAGGGCGTTGACTCCGCCCGGATAGGTCAGCGGGTTTGGCTCTGGAACGGGGCCTGGAGGCGCCAATTTGGAACCTGTGCCGAGTTGATCGCGCTTCCCGCGCAGCAGGCGGTTCGTTTACCCGAGAAAACTGACTTCGATGCAGGAGCCTGTTTGGGGATTCCGGCTTCAACGGCCTGTTATGGCGTGTTTTCGGGCGGCTCAATCGAAGGCAAGACAGTACTGGTGACGGGAGGCGCTGGCGCGGTTGGTTATTATGCAATCCAGCTAGCAAAATGGGGCGGCGCAAAGGTCATATCTACCGTCAGCAGTTTAGAGAAAGCCGAAGTTGCGAAGACGGCTGGCGCTGACGAAGTGGTCAACTACAGGGCAAAAAGCGCGCCTGAGGACTTGCTCGATGCAGCAAACGGAAAAACCGTCGACCGAATTGTCGAGGTCGAGTTTGGCGGCAACCTGGACCTGTCAAACGCGGTCCTTGCACCCGAGGGAGTGATCGCTACCTACGGATCCATGGCCGACCCCAATCCGCAATTGCCTTTCTACGACATGATGTTCAACGGAACCAAGTTGGACATGTTTCTTATCTATCTGCTGCAGTCCGAAAAGCGAGACATGGTATGCGAAACGCTCAACAAAGCGCTTGAAGAAGACGCTCTTCATCACATGATTGCGCGCCGATATTCGCTGGCTGAGACGGCTGAGGCCCACCTTGAAGTGGAAGCAGGAGCAACCATCGGGAACATCGTAATACAGCTATAAGGCTCTGTTAAGTAATCTCTTTTGGTTCTGGTAAATGCGATACTATCCAGCCAGTGATGCCCCTCTAGCGATCGGCAGCTTTAAAGATCGTTCCCTATCTGCACCTACGGTACATATTTGAGGTTTTGATTTAAGGAGGATTTGTGTCTTCGTAGTGACTAAGGAAGGAGGATAAGACTCAGGTCCTCCAAACTCAACGCGAGTGCTGAGCGGGAAGTCAAAGACATCCGCCACGCAACTCAGCGCAACTTCTCAGCCAAGAACAAGATCAGGATGGTGCTGTAGCGCCTGCCTCCGCTTCCTTCAGCACGCCAATGATCTGTTCCTCGGTAAACCTTGTTCTCTTCATCTCGTCCGCCCTTCTATCAGGGCTGGACTCTAATCGAACTTGGAGGAAAATCAGGGAGTCACATCATCGTCAATCCCAGCCAGCGCCAGTTGAAACATTACAATAGGCCCACATCTTTCTTCTCAATTCCGAGTTAAGCGCCATTTTCTGGTTGTACTCCTTGATCACTTTGGGACTTCCTCGAAAACCGGTCCATCCGCCAGGTCCCAGGAAACTCCCATCAGGAATACTCTTATCAAGCACGGCCCGCAGATTGGACAATGCACCTTGCGCAGGCTCCATCATGAATATGCCTTTGATACTTCGAAAGATCGTGGCGATAACTCCCTGCGAAGCATCGAACAGAGGCGTGGACGTCAGGCCCGGATGGGTTGTTAGCACTTTGACCCTGGCAGAGGGCGCTGTCTCTTTCAGTCGTTCGCGCAGTCCATCCCTGAACTGATATGCCGCAATTTTCGATAAGCCATATACCTCCCAGGCATCATATTTCTGCTCGGAATTGATATCATCCCAGATTGATCGCCTGTTCAGACCGCTGCTGGCAGACGAACTGGTAGAAACGATCACAGCATCAGGGGCAGCCTTGAGTTTGCCAAGTAACAACGATGTCAGCAAATGATGCCCTAAAACATTGGTCGCCATTTGCATTTCAAACCCATCAACGGAAACCTTCCGCTCGGGCAGCGCCATAATACCTGCGTTCAGGATCAATCCGTCGATATGGGGAATGGTGGGGTCAGACTGGACCTCCTTGGCGAAGGCCCGAACAGAGGCGAGAGATGAGACATCTAATTCCGCGATGGAGAACTCGCTCAAATCGTCCGACTTTGACTTTACAGCAGCCATCGCTTGCTCTGCTTTGCGCGTATTTCGGTTCCCTGCCACAACTTTGGCGCCCCGTCTGGCCAGCTCATAGGCAATGACGGTTCCAATGCCTGAACTTGTGCCTGTGATCAGATAGATTTTGCCACTCAGGTCTTTGGGCGCATCAGAAAGAGTCCAGTGTGTCATGAGTGCTCCTCGAAAAAGCATGAAAGTTCTTAAGCGAAGCGCGCGCCGGTCTTAAACGAGCAGTAATACGGAGGGCATAGTCCCAGACATTCCGTAGAGAACCGAAAGCGCGGCTTGGGCGTCCTCAGAGTTTTAGTCAAATGGGACAACGCGCTATTCTTGCGCAGCATGGTTCGAAATCGCCATACGGCGCGCGGCTTCTTCGCCGAGCTTCATGACGGCAGCAATCGGGCGGATCATGACAACAAGGTCGGTTATCTTGCCCGCAGCATCGAAACGGATAATGTCGATGCCAGTAAAAGCAACTTCGCCAACGCTGCCGCGGAACTCCAGCACATGGCCCTCTTCACCGTTGAAATGCCGCGCGTATTCGAAACCTTCGAAGATGCTGAACGATAGCCGTAAGCTGTCAACGACTGCTTCCTTGCCTCGCAGAGGAGTCGCATCGCCTGGATTTGAATACGTCACATGGTCTGCAAGAAGACCTGGCAAGTTTTCCCAATCAAGTTGCTTAAAGATGCGTTGCCATTCGTTTAATGCGGCCTCCACACGCGTGTTGTCTATCGCTTCAAACGCATTGGCCGTGGTTTTGCTCATCACGATCTCCAAACGCCCGCCAACGCCTTGCGTTCGATGTCTTTTCCGAACAACGGGGTTTCTTCGGAGATATGCTGCTGCAGCGGAGTGTGTTCTGGAGGCACATCCTTCAACATCTCATTGAGTTGGGTTACGAACGCTTCGTTCTCACTTTCCGAGATAACGCTGCAGCTCAGCTCGCACCGGGCGTCATCAAGCTTTGCCAGCTTCAGGTCCCAGGTGATCTGCGAGATCACGTAGTCGGTATCGTTCAGGAAAAAGACGCTGTTGGGCGAAAACCCTACAACGTGGTCTCTTTCTGCAACCTTTTCGATGTAGTGCTGGATCATGAACATATCGGCCACGATTTCCAGATTTACAGAAAATCTTTTTCCAGAAACCAAGTGCCCTTGCACTGCGCCTTGGTGCCCTTCGGCGCAGGCGGCATACTCTTCTGATTTAAGCGTAAACATCCATTCACCCAGATTCACAGACTCGATAGGTGCGTTGATGATGGCTTTCGCGCTGGCTGTTCCGACTAAAAACATGAAATCGATCCTTTTTGTTGATTGAACGGGGCTGAGGTCAGATGAAAAGAAAAACGAACGGAACTGCGCCGAAAAGGACGTAAAGTCCCGCCAATGCCCGTCGTGAGAATGATCGGCTGCGGGTAAAGACAAACACGCAGAGGACGCCGAGAGCAGCTTCAAAGCTCAGTGCCGCCGGCAGGTTCAAGTGATACCAGTTAGTGCCAAGTGGATGGCTAGCCGGTCCGAAAACGAAATGTCCGTAGCCCGCAACCAGATCACCGAGCCAATGGCCCAAGGTCAGAGCCATCGCGACGAGCGCAAATGCAACTCGCCGCATGAGCGCGAAGGCGATCCCGCCGACCAGCAGTGTCCAGCCAAACTGCGGGATCAGATCGTGGCTGAAGGTCATATCGACCACGGCGTTCGCCATGGTCGGACCTGGCTCGCCTGTGGGAGCCATCGTCTCGATGCCCAGCCCGACCAGGGTGAACATTACGATGTCGATGAAGAAGGCACTGACCAGCAGCAACCACCACGGCATTTCCGGCGCGGCGCGCCTCGCAACCAGCGTCGTTGCGGCGTGGCCCAGGATCACTCTGACTGCGCCTCAACGCCGATTTGCTGCACAATCTGCGCTGTGGTGAGAATGGCGTGCG
>JBARXS010000082.1:0-7082 GCA_049647465.1 Erythrobacter sp. | reverse complement strand
TCGCGCAGGAAGGCGGCGAGATCGTCATTGGTCTCGCGAAATCCGAAAGCATAGTCGGCAGTGGCAGCGGAGAAGCCCATTGCGGGCAGTTCCACCACGATAACGCGGAAGTGCGCGGCAAAGACCTCAACCAGCGGCCCGTAGTTCTCGATCGTCATCGGCGGGTCGCAGGTGAAAACGATCGTCGGCCCGCTGCCAGTCTCGAGGTAGCGATATTGCACCTTGGCGGTTCGGTGGAAGCTGACCTGCGGGGTAGCATCAGCGGGCCAACCGGAGCGGAAGCGTGCCATTTTGTTTTTGCCGCCCCACGTGTCGAGCCGGGCACCAAGGCGGGTGAGCAGGCCCGTCATGCCGCTGCCTTTGCGCGTGCGGCACGACCGAGAAAATGCACGGCGATCAGCAGGAACAGCGCGATTGCAAGGTGCCGCGCGACAACCGCCGTGCCCGCGCCTGCGCTCGCGGTCAGCCACGCGTCCCCCAGCGGCATCAGCAGCGCGGCCAGCGCCATCCAGCGCAGCGCGACAAAGTCGCTGCGTGCCAGCAGGACGGTGGTCAGGAGGGCAATGAACCCCGCTCGCAGCCCATAGACCTGCACCCAGCCCAGCGCGCTCAAGTGGTCGACGGGCAACCCCATATAGGTCGCAAAGCCTTGGGGGTCGGTCGCGGTCCGAACCGCATTGACCCCCTGCAACGCCGCGATGATGGCGGCTAGCCAGAAGCCTGCTGTTCGTGTGCTGCGAAAGCTTTGTGCCTGAGTAGCCATCCTCGCCTCTCTTATCCGATGTCAGGGATAGGCGCTTGCCAAGCAGAGGACACCTTGCGATATCGCAAAGCGGTATTCCGTTTACGCGAAAGGGCAAGTATTGTCTCTCAATCCGCAAGACCTCGCCGACCTCATCGCGATCCGCGACGCAGGCACGCTCAGCGCCGCCGCTAAGACGCGCGGCGTAGCGGTGTCGACCGTATCGCGGCGGATCGAGACGCTGGAGGCGGCGCTCGGATTGCAACTTGTCGACCGGCGCACCGACGGCGTGCGACTGACCAGTGCGGGTGTCGCAATCGCTGAGGCAGCCTCACCGATCGCCGAGCAGATGCGGCGGGTGGAGCGAGTGGCGGAGAGCCTCAGGCAGGGGGTCAAGACCGTGCCGGTACGCATCTCGGCGACCGAGTTCGTGATCTCCGATGTCCTCGCCCCAGCGCTGAGCCAGCTGTGGGCGATGGGTGCTGATTTTCCGGTTCACCTCCAATCGCAGGCCGATGTTATCAGTCTGGCCGGACGCGATGCCGACCTCGCGATCCGCATGGTGCGGCCCGAAGGCGCGAGCCTGTATGCTCGCAGGCTCGCCGACATCCGGCTCGGGCTGTTCGCGTCCGCCGATTACCTCGCAGGCCGAAAGCCTGCGGCCATTGACCTCAAGGCAGAGCGGCTCCTGATCTACGACGACAGCTATGGCCGTCTTCCCGAACTCGACTGGGTGACCGCGCATGGGCTTTCGGAGGCCGCAGTGCTGCGCACCGGCAGCACACGCGGATTGCTGGCCGCGGCATTGGCGGGCGCGGGTATTGCGCTCTTGCCAGTGCCTTTTGCCCTGCGCACCGGAGCGCTGACCGAAATTCCCTCGCCCTCGGCTCTGCCGAGCCGGCAGCCATGGCTGATTGTCCATCGCGACCTGCGCAGGTTGCCTGCGATCAGCCTCGTCCAAAAATGGGTGGTGCACGCCTTTGCAAGCTTGCCAGGATAAAGCCAACTGCCGCTGATGGCGGGTTAGCGTCGCCCATGATGCAGAAACGCCCACGGGTTTTCACGGGCCGATTTAAATGCTCGAGATTTCCACTGTTGGACGAAACAGAGATATCAGGTTCTGACAAAAATCCGATAAAGCGGCAGCGCACGCTTTGGTTTGGTGCGTGGTGCCATCTGGCCGATTATGACCTCGAACAGTGTGGAAGGTAAAACGCGCGCTATTGCTCAGCGCTACGCAAATTCCGCGACCCTGCTGGCGACCGCGCGAACGATCGTCACGTCTTTTTGCGTTCGCGCCACTGCAAGCGCCCCCTCGAGGGAAGTGAGTAGCAACTCTGCGCAAGCGCGCGGCGATTTATGACCAAGGGCCGATAGCTGTGTTTCCATCGTTTCGAGCCATAGTTCGAAGCCTACCCTGCAAGCGTTAGACAGCTCCGGATCTGCTGGCGCAGTCTCGAGCGCAACCGTCGCGAGCGGGCAACCAGCCTCGAACCGGGTTTCCAGCAGATCGGCAGCGGTCAGCTCACCAATCGCGATAATGTAGCTCCTTGGATCTGAAGCCTGTGCGGCAGCGGCAGTGAGGGACTCGTTGAAACTCCTCGCAGACAACTCAATCGCCGCCACTCCCAAGCTGGCCTTTCCCCCCGGGAAGTGGTGATAAAGCACACCTTTTGGCGCGCGCGCCAGCTTGAGAACGTCGTTAAGTCCGACGGCAGCGTATCCTCGTCGATGAAAGAGATATGCAGCCGCCTCGACGAGACGCTGGCTCGTCAACTCACCTTTGCCAGTCTTCGTGTCATTTTCCATGTCCGGCTATTGACCGAAGCCGCAAGGTAAGTCAAAACAGACCGACTGGTCTAGAGACTCGGAGGAATTATGTTACGACTTTGCTACAGCGCTCTCAGCCCCTACTGCCGCAAGGTTCGAATGGCGATGGACCACATGCAGCTCGATTTCGAGCTGTTCGACAGCTGTGACATTCGCAAATATCCAACCTTTAATCCGCGTGCCGAGATTCCCATCCTCGAAGACGGCGACGTGGTGGTGCGCAACTCTTCGACCATACTCGACTACCTTCATGTCCGGTTCCCCGAAGCGCCATCCTTGCTTCCTGACGACCCGACGCTGTTCGCGACCTGCAAGGATTGGGAGCTGACCGCAGACACCATGATCGATCCGATCGTGACCAATTGCGCAATCTTCAAGTTCGGAGATCTGCCGCCGCCGCCCGAAGGGCTGCTCGAGGCGGCCGAGAACGACATTGCCGCGATCTACGACCGGCTCGACGACCAGTTGGTGGATAAGGATTTCGTGGCAGGAGAAATAAGCGTCGCCGACTTGGCGTTGTACCCGCACCTCCTTGCCGCCCAGAGAATCGGGTTGCCTGTCGCCGATCGACACAGAAATGTCGCAGCTTGGCTTGCACGGTTCATGCAGTTACCAATTGGTCAGAGCGATTTGAAGGCTGTGTTGGATTGGTGGAATAACCGTGAAAATCAGGACGTCGAGACCGACCGGATCAACTGGGGGACTTACCGGCTCGAATGGTTCCTCGCACACGGCTTCCACGAGTGGTTTTACAATGAGATACGGCGCGATGCGGTCCTGTGGTCCGTAGGGCCGAAAAACAACGCAAGGCTCAGTCCGCTCTATCCAGCGAAAGCAAGCCAGAGTCAGCTTTGAAAAGACCAGCTCAAAGGTGCCCTTACCAGCTCGTGAGCCGCTCGCCGGGCTTTCAATCGAAGCGAATTTCCCTTAAGCCACAAACCACATCGCGGGAGATGTAAATGCTGGATCAAGGTGTCTGGTTGAACATGATAGTCGTCCTTGGACGCGTTGGTCTGGCGTTGCTTTTCATCCTGGGTGGCATCAACAAGCTGGCCAACTACGGACAATACCTCAACCGGATCGACCTTGCCGGACTACCATTTCCTGATGGCCTGCTTCCGCTCGTGATCTTCCTTGAAATCGGCGGCGGCTTGGCCGTAGCATTCGGCCGATTGTTCTTAGCCCCGTTCGCGCTTGCGCTGGCTGCGTTCACCCTTGCGACGAACATAGTGTTCCATGACTTTTGGACAATGTCCGGTGATATTGCAGAGCTGCAGCTTTCACTGTTCTTCAAGAATGTTTCGATTGCGGGGGCTCTCATGCTGCTTGCAGCGATCACGCTCAAAGACCGATCCCGGTAAAGCGGGGGGCACTTCGCAAATGGTCGATGGCGGCAGAGCACTTCTCCAGTTCCTGAGATTTTGGTCTCGGGCAGTTGGGCGAAACGCCTAGACTTGGTCGGTTGAAGTGTTCGAAATTGTATGGCTTCAGGGGTCAGTATCCCGGCTATCCTGGCGTGCCGTAACGCCTTGCTGCGTGAGCGTAACGGTGTTCACCCATTCTTTCAGCTCGCTCACCTTGCCCTCTTCGTTGATCGTAAACTTGAAGACATAGCGATTACGATAGGGTGCGCCTGTTGGCTCAAGCCGAAGATCACCGCTGGCCTCCATCCACACCGTGCGACCGTCATTGGCAACGCTGTAGGTCCGGTCGATAAAGGCGATATTCTCGTAGTTTCTGGTGACCAGCGCGAAGTAATCCATGATCGGGAATTGCCGGATCGAGTCCTGACCCGTTTCCCCGGAAGGGTTGAACATCGCGAACAGCTGCGCATCTTTTGCAACCAGCGCCGATGCCTGTTCCATATTCTCTGCAAGAACCGCATCGAACAGCGGAACGACCACATCCTCGACCGGATCGATCTCGACACGCTCTTCAGCCCGCAGCGGTGCTGAAACAAGTAACCCAAGAAGCAGGCTGAGGATAGTAAATCGGCGCATTGGCATATCCTTGTGTGTCGTGATCGGCCTATTATGTGAGAGACCGGATCATGAGGCGGCGGTCAGTCCTGTGGATCCCATCTTCCGCGCTATGGAGGCTGACAATTCGCGGCTGTAATCGTCGAGTTCCTGCTGATATTTTCGCGTCCTGGCCAATTTTGACGGCTCCAATCGGCGCCCGGTGTATTCGATGTATTCACCGGATCGCGCGGGGTGCTCGCCCGATGCAATATCGGCCAGCATTGCTCCCGATTGTTTTGCACTGCTGACACCGGTCATAAGCCGTCCGAAAACCGGCATCAGATTGTGCCACGCGAACCGCTCGATCGCGCCGCGATCGCGGGCCAGGTTGGTGCCGGGCATCAGACCGGGGTCGAATGCGATCATTGTGGGAGATTTATCGCCCGCCGTATCGGCGTTGTGCAACATCATCATGATATTGCACAGCTTGGACGTCGCATAGCGATCCAGGCACTGCTGATTGGCATTCGCGGACGGGTCGATCGCCCCGTCGGCTATGGAAGCTGCGGATGGAAACATTCCGCCTCGAAAGCCGAATTTGCTCGCCACCGGGTCTTGGGGGTCATGCGTCCCGTTGCCGGTGAGGACGACGCGCGAATTTTCGTTCAACCGATCTGACAGCAGATCGTGAATCAGCCAGTGGGACAGATGATTGACAGCGAAGGTTGTTTCGATCCCGTCGACTGTCTTTTCAAGTCCGGTCATGACCTGAAGCCCTGCATTGAGGACCATCGCTGAGAATGTCCGTTCCGCGATATGCGCGCGCAGCTGCTTGGCGAAATTATAAACCGATGCGAGCGACGCCTGATCAAGGTCGAGCGCCGTGTAGCTCCCTTCTGGCAAAAAGCGGCGCAAAGCTTCACGCGCTGCGCTCGATCGGACGCCAGTGATAATATGGGCGCCGTTGCGCTTGGCGAGATTCTGGGCTGCGACGAGGCCGAGCCCAGACGTGATGCCAGTCATAAGGTAAAGGGGGGAAACAGTCATAGCGTTCAACTCAGTCTGTCGATGCGAAGCTGATTGCCGACCGCATTTCTGCGAAGCGTCCTGACCCCGCGCTCACTACGCAGGCGCGACCTAATCATCTGTGCCAAGGATGACGAATCCCTTCCGAACAGCAGCAACGCGTGCTTCAAAATCGTCAAGCGAGTGCTGGTCGACCGGAGAACAATAGGGCTCTCCGCGCTCGACTGCATCGACAGCTGCCTCGGCCGCCCAGTCTGCGGACATGCCGGTATCGCGCCACAGCGCGCCAACCTCCTCAGGCTGTCGCGCGACCCCGCCAAAACGGTCCGGACGGGCTCTGGCGGCGTCCCAAATGCGCGTGTTGAGCAGGCCTGGCGAAAAAATTGTGGTGCCAATGCCCAGCTGCTGGACTTCGCCTGTTATCGCTTCCGCCATCCCCAGAGCCGCCCATTTGCTGGCGGCGTAAAGCGAGAACGGCCCCGGACCCACTCTTCCCAATGTGATCGAGGACGCGGTGAACCCGATATGCCGCAGCCCGTCAGCAGCGGCAATCAGAGGCACGAACGAGCGGACGGTGTTGGCCATTCCCGCAACATTGACGGCATATACCCAATCAAGGTCCTGCTGGGTTGCCTTGGTCAGATTGCCCTGCACCCCGACCCCGGCGTTAGCCCAAAGCTGGTTCAAGCCTCCGAACGCCTGCTTCACTTCGGCTGCCGCCGCATCCACCGAGCTGGCATCGGCCACGTCGCATTCGATCGCAATTGCATCATGGCCGGCTTCGCGCAGCTGCAATGCTGACGCTTCGGCAGCGGATGCGCGAATGTCGAGCAAAGCGACCCTCGCACCGCGCTTGACCAGCGCCTTGGCCAAGGCGAGACCAATTCCGTCTGCGCCGCCGGTGATGGCTGCGCTTGTTCCGCTGAAGCGATCAGCCATGAGCGACCTCCTTTGCTGTGATCGAGGCAATCGCGATTTCGTGACTTTTCTGATGGTCTCTGACCGTAAGATGCCGGACCCCGTTTGTGCCGGGCATGGCAGCGAACTGCACGTCGCGTTTCGCGCCCAGATAGGCGTCAAGCTTCTCGGCCGGACACACGATGGTGACAGCCGAAATCGACAAGTCGCCATTTGACGGGGCGCCATGCAACCGGCCCTCAGGCTGGTCGTACTGGATGATGAATGGCAGTCCTTCAGCGATCGAGGCCTGCGCGCCAGCATGTCGCCATGTCAACGATGCCGCGCCGGGATCGTGCCGGACCCCGGTTTCGATTTCGAGGCCGAGCTTTGCGGCATCGGCTGCGATATTGCTGGAAGATAGCGCCACTGAAGCGCGCAAGACGAGTGCGTCGGCTGGCAGGTGCCGGGCCAGATGCAGTGCGAATTGTCCCACGGGTTTGCCCGTCGCGGGTCTTGTAGCTGTCCCATCCGTGCTTTCCATCAGCGTCCGCGATTTCCCAGCTTCCAAGAACAGCCGCCGTCAGACCGGCACCCAGCGCTTCGAACCCTTGAGCTGTGTAAAG
>JBARXS010000081.1:0-19233 GCA_049647465.1 Erythrobacter sp. | reverse complement strand
AAAGCGTACCGGGCAAAGGCGAAGGAAGTGCATCCGGATGTGAAGCCGGGCGATGAAGAGGCCGCCCAGCAGTTTCAGGCCATTCAGGTATCCTATGAAATTTTGTGCGCCGCCGAAGAGCGCCGGGAATGGCGTGGATGAGCGGCATTGCGACGGTCGAGGGGACCGCCGTTGAACGCGCACATGCCGCAATCGTGCGCGACGGGGTGGTTCACCTCAAGGGTATCTTTTCTGCCGAAACCATCGGCGAGGCGGTGGCTATTGCAGTTCGCGATCAGCCTGCCTTGGCGGCCTTGGGTGAGGAAAAGCCGGGCAATGACACGGGCGAGGGCCGATATATCGCCTCGGTTCCTATCACGGCGGCGCTGCGCGCGACCGGCCTGTTTGAAAACGAAGCGCTGATCGGCCTCGGCAATGCGGCTCTGGGCCCGGACCATGTCGTTGAGGCTTTCGGGATGATGATGTCTGCGGTCGGCTCGGTCCCGCAGACCGTGCACCGTGACGGGGTGCCGATGTATCCTGAAACGCCGCTCGATGCGATGTTGCCTGCCACCGCGCTGGTGATCCTGATCCCGGCGATCCGCGTCGGCCCTGATGGCGGGGCAACGGCATTTCGCCTTGGCTCCCATCGCACAGCGAGCGCGGACACATCCGACAAGGACGTCCATACGGCCGATCTGGAGGTTGGCGATGCGCTGGTCTGGGATTATCGCACGGAACATTGCGGCATCACCAACACATCGACGCAGAACCGGTATGCTTTCCACTTCACTCTCGCGCGCCCGTTCTGGATCGATCACCTGAATTACAACAGCGAAGGCGATACCCGCATCACCGGCGATGCGGCGACGATTGCGGCTCTCGGCCCGAGGTTCGCCCGCGCCACGCCTGTCTGAACGCGCCTAGAACCCCGCTCTACCCACGAGGCCTGCCCGAATGCGTATCCTTGCCTTTGCCGCCAGCAATTCGTCGAAATCGATCAATCGCCAGCTCGCCTATTATGCCGCCAGCCTTGCTGAAGCCGGCATTGATGGGGAATGCGCAATTGACGAGCTGGATATCCACGATTTCGAGATGCCCCTCTATCGCATGGACCGCGAGGAAGCGGACGGCATTCCGCAGACTGCGCATGACTTTCTGGCACGGGTCGGGGCGGCGGACGCGGTCATCATCTCGTTCGCCGAACACAACGGCAATTACACCGCCGCTTTCAAGAACCTGTTCGACTGGTGCAGCCGCATCCGGCGCGATGTCTGGCAGGACAAACCCATGCTGCTTTTGGCGACATCGCCCGGCGGGCGCGGGGGCAGAGGTGTGCTGGAGATCGCGGCAGGCGCCGCGCCGCGCTTTGGCGGAGAGGTCGTCGGCACGCTGTCAGTGCCCAGCTTTGGCGAGAATTTCGACACCGGCGCAGCCAAGGTCGACAACGCCGAACTGGATGCGGAATTGCGCGCCCTGGTCGCCAAGCTGAATGGCTAGCGCCTTGAAATGATGATCGAGCGCCGCCTTTCTCGAAACCTGTCAACATGCATTGATATCAGACTCTATCGCTGCCATGCTGCGCCGCATAATGCGTAAACGAACTCTCTCTGGTCGGCTGATTGGGCAGGGCTGGATCGCCGGAGCGGCGATGGCTCTGATGATCGGACTTTCGCTTCTTGACCCACTCCATGATCCGCTGACCCAGCATATGAGCGAGAGTATCGAAGGTTCCTGGTGGCTGGCCCTCGCGATCCGGGTATTACCGGGGATTATGGGCGTCAGTATTATGCTGTTCGGACTGGGGTGTATCGGCCGCAGCCGGGGATGGTCGTGGAGCGGGCTTGCCGCACTGTTGTTCGGGGCGGCGATGCTGGCGAATGGCATCTTTCCAGCAGGCAACCCGCTGCACGGGCTGTATGGTCTTGCAATCTTTTCCGTTCTTGTTCCGGCCTTTTATGTCGCCGAGTATCGCACCTCGCGCAGCATCAAGCAGCTTTCTCTGGCTGCGTCCTTTATCGCGCTGCTTTACATGTGGGTGTTGCTGGTCGGGCTTGAACCGCCTGAATATCGCGGAGTGACGCAGCGGATAGCCTCGCTGGTATCGTTCGGCTGGTTCGCTGTATTGGCCTTTTCTGACCGGAAACGCTGAACGCGGTCCGGCCCCCGTCTCAGTCGGGCAAGGCCATCACTTCGGCCCGGCAAAACTCTTTCCGCTGCCGTCGATTTGCGGGTCGGGATTGTCATTCCACCACGCCACATCGCTCCATGGCCGTGCGTCAACCTCATGCGTCCAGCAATTTCGCGGTTGCTGCGCGAGGTGCCAGTAGGTTTCCGCCAGGGCCGCCGGGTCAATCACGCCTTCTTCGCCCTTCATGGACTTGAACGCGTCGAATTTGTCGCCGAGCAGCTTACCCAGAGTGTCGGGCGCATCGACCGCGCCATCCACCACGATATGCGCGACATGAATGCCTTGCGGGCCAAACTCCGCATTGAGCGTCTGGCACAGCATCCGCCGCCCGCCCATGGCTGCGGCGTGGCTGTGCTGCCCCGCATTTCCGCGCACCGCCGATGTGGCCGAGGTGACGAGCAGCGTGCCGCGCTTGCCGCCTTTGGCGCGCTCCACCATCGCCGGAAACATCGCGTGGGCAAGGCGAAAGACGCCAAAACAGCCCAGCCGCCAGCCCAGCTCGAATGTTCGATGCGCGGTGTCGTGCAGCCTTCGGTTTCCGATCTGCGCACCCAGATTATAGAGCGCAACCTCGATAGGGCCAATGTCAGCTTCGGTTCGCGCGACGAGGTCTTCGATTGCGCCATCCTCGCTGGCATTGAGGATCGCGCCCGAAGCGCTGCCGCCAGCCTCTTCGATCCCGCCAACCAAACGCGCCAGTCCGTCTTCATCAGAGCGCCGCGCCAGCACCGCATGATATCCACCCGCTGCAAAGCGCGCGGCGGTGGTCCCCCCAATCCCCGCGCCCGCTCCGATCACCAGCATCACAGGTTTGCGTGTATCGCTCATGGTGTTCTCCTGTCCGGCAAGATTGATAGACGTTCAAACGTGTTCAAGCGCCTGTTCAAAATCGGCAATCAGATCATCGGCATCCTCGATCCCGATACTGATCCGCACCAGGCTGTCTGTGATACCCAGCGCGGCGCGGCGTTCGGGCGCGACGGAGAGGTGCGTCATGCTGGCGGGGTGGCTGGCCAAGGTCTCTGTCCCGCCAAGGCTGACGGCGAGTTTGGCGATCTGGAGATTGTCGAGGAATGCAAAGCACTCCGCCTCGCCGCCTTTCAAGAAGACGCTGAAGGTTGAGCCTGCACCCTTGCAGTGCCGGTCATAGATATCCTTCTGGCGGGCATCTTCGATAAAGCCGAGATAGCCCAGCCCCGTCACCTTGGGATGATCGCGCAAGAAAGCGCAGACCTTCGCCGCATTCTCGCCCGCGCGCTGCATCCGCAGTTCGACCGTTTCAAGGCTGCGGAGCAGCATCCATGCGGTGTTGGGATCGACAATCCCGCCCATCGTATTGCGCAGGGCGCGCACCGGGTCCATCCACTTTTTCGCGCCTGCAAGGCTGCCCGCGACAAGGTCCGAATGCCCGCCGACATATTTGGTCAGCGAATAGGCGACAATATCCGCGCCATGGTCCAGCGGCCGTTGCCACAGGGGGCCAAGGAAGGTGTTGTCGATGGCAATCGGGCACGACCATTTCAGGTTCGCATCACGCGCATCGCGCACCGCCTCGATATCGACCAGAGCGTTGGTCGGGTTGCCCGGGCTTTCGAGATAGATCATTGCGACCTTGCCGCCGTTCTCGCCGGCCTGACATTTCGCGCGTTTCAGCACCTCGTCCAGCTCCTCCCGGCTCGCCCCTGCGGGAAAGTCGATATAAGTGACGCCGAACTTGCTGAGAACCTTGGAGACGAAGCCTTCGGACGCGGCATAAAGCGGGCCGGAATGCACGATTACATCGCCTGCTTTGCAATAGGCCATCATCAGGATGCATATCGCGGTCATCCCGCTGGAGAAGGTCAGCGCGTCTTCCGCCCCGTCCCAGATGGCCAGCCGGTCTTCGAGGATTTCCTGGTTTGGCCCGTTAAAGCGTGAATAGACGAGGCCTTCCGCGCCGCCCTCACGTTTGCCGGTGATCCCCTCAAAATGACGCTTACCCGCCGCAGCATTCTCGAACGCGAAGGTGGAGGTGAGGAAGATCGGCGCTTTCAGCGATCCTTCCGACAGGGCCGGGTCAAAGCCATACCCCATCATCATCGTCGAAGGCTTCAACTCGCGCCCCCCGATTGAGGTTTTTTCCGGTTTGGGTTTGCGGCGCGGTGTTGGTGTATTTGTGGCGTCGATTGCGTCCGTCATGTGCGGGTCTCTTCCTGCGTGTCATGCTCCCAGGAAGGCAGGAGCGACAGCGATGACAGGGCGCATGGGCACCCGCTTCTAACCTCCGCAGAAGCGCATCTCCCCACGTCCTGATGACGCTTGGAGATTATCGCTGACTGGTTTCAGTTGCAACCGTTTGTGGTGGGTTTGCAGACAGAATCAGAGCGATCGGCATCGACTAGGACGCGCCATCCCTACCCCAGCGCCGCAATGCCCCAGACCACGCCGACGATCATGAATATTCCGATCACGTCAAGTAGCAGCCCTGCGCTCATCAATCGCCTGATCCGCAATTGTCCTGTGCTCCATGCGATTGCGTTGGGGCCGGTGCCCGCGGGCAGGATAAAGCCCCAGCTCGCGGCAAGTGCGGCGGGCAGGGCGATCAGGATTGCATCCTCGCCAAGGCCAAGCGCGGCGGCGAGGCTGGCCACGACCGGCATGATCGCGCTGGCAGTGGCGACATTGCTGGCAAATTCCGTCACCAGAACAATCATCGCCACAATTGCGAGCGCCATCACGATCAGCGGCATCGCCTCCAGCGGTAACAGCGCGTTGCCCAGCCATGTCGCAAGCCCGCTGGCCTTCATCCCCGCTGCCAGCGCGAGCCCGCCGCCAAACATCATGATGACGCCCCAGGGCGCGCGGTCGGCCTCGCGCCAGATCAGTAGCGGTCGGGTCTTGCCTTCCTCTTTCGTGCCATCGGGCAGCACGAACAGCGCGAGGCTGGCGATCACGGCGATCGTCCCGTCGGTCCAGCTTTTCTCCGGCAGATAGGGCGCAACCCATTGGCGCGTCATCCACAGAATAAAGGCTATCGCGATCACCGGGACCAGCCGCTTTTCGGCAGGGGACCAAGGGGCATTGTCATCAATCGCATCGCGCGCCGCGCTGACATCAAATGGGTGCGCCGCGACCTTTTGCACCCGCGAGATGATCCCCGCCGCCAGTGGCACACCTAGGGCGACGATCGGCAGGCCGAACACCATCCATGTCGCAAAGGTAATTTCCAGCCCGATCATCGTGTCTAGCAATTGCACGCCGATCCCGTTGGTCGGCGATCCGACAATCGTGCCAAGCCCGCCAATGGATGCGGCAAAGGCTATGCCCATGGGCAATGCGCCATGCAGCCCTTCGGTGAAGGGTCCATCGGGGGTATCCTTGACCTGCTGTGTGCCCCCGCTCAGCACCGCCAGCGCCATGGGCATCATGATGAGGGTTGTGGAGGTGTTGGAAATCAGCATCGAAAGCAGCGCGGCGCTGAGCATGAAGGCAAGCAGCAGCCGCACCTGCCCGCCGCCGGTGCCGATGGCCTTCAGTATAGCGAGGCTGAGCCTTCGGTGAAGGCCGGTGCGCTCTATCGAGAGAGCGATGAAGGCACCGCCCAAAAGCAGGAACAGGATCGGAGCGTAATATGCGCTGGCGGTCTCCGGCGCGGTCATCACGCCGCCAAGAGGAAGCCAAATGAATGGCAGCAAGGCCGTGGCGGTCAGCGGCACCGCTTCTGTCATCCACCACGCTGCCATCCAGATGACGAGACCCGCGACCAGCCAGGCCGCCGCGCTCATTCCATCCGGGGGATAAGACAAAGCCGTGAAGGCGAAGACTGCGGGACCAAGGAGCAGTCCGATCTGCCTTGGGCCGATTTCTTTGGGGCCGATTTGTCGTGATCCCATTTGCCCTGATCCCTGCATGCGCCTTGCGCTGTGACTGTTGTTCACGAGCAAAAGGCCGTCTGCGGTGAACGCCGGTCAACGGGAAGCAAGCTGCTCATTGCGCAACTTTCTCGAAGCGCATGGCCAAGTGCAACCCCGCTTTACCGGATTGATGGTTTTGGGATCGTATTTGGCCGGTGCTTGGGGCCGTGTTTGGCACGTTGAGAAAAGCCTGTTCATCTTGGGTTAGGCTTTCCGGTGCGACCTTCTTATTTGAGGTGGGGGTCGTTCTAGCAACAAAGGAGTATCCTTGTGCCTATTTCGGTTTCCTCTCCCGCAGCATCGCGCCACCAGTCGCGCCATCTTGCACGAAGCAGCGCATTGGCGCTTGCGTTGGCAGGGTTGGCCACCGCGCCGCTGAACGCGGAAAGCGCTGACATGACGGCAGGCACTTCAAAGCGGGTCGATGCGACGATTTATGTGCCGGGCACAAGCCTTGCTCGGTTCGCTCCCGCTGCAGACCGGGACGATCACACGATTGATTACAGCTATCTTGATGAGGCGCTCACATGGATGGTTATCCCGATGGGGCCGTCCATCCGTCAAGGAGCGCGCCGGGTTGAGCCGCTTACAGGCACGCGGTTTGTTTACGGGCACAATTCCCGCTTCCGCATGGAGGGTAACCGGGTCGCCTTTTCTTTTTTGACACCTGATATCAAAGCTGGCCTGACCGAATATCGGCGAGATCTTGAGCGGGTGGGCAGTTCCCTCGATATCACGCGCATTCCCCGGAACGAGCAATTGGCATTCTGGTTCAATCTGCACAATGTTGCCGTGATCGAGGCTCTGGCGAGCCAATATCCCGTGTCACAGACGGTCGATGCGAAGTTCGGCCCGGACGAGGCGCCATTGGACGATGCGAAGCTGGTTACTATCGGCGGTGTCGAACTGTCGCCGCGCGATATCAGGGAGCGGATTGTCTATCCCAACTGGAAAGATCCCAAGGTAATTTATGGCTTCTGGCGGGGCGAAATCGGCGGGCCGTCCATCCAACGGACAGCCTTCACCGGAGGCAATGTAAGCTTCCTGCTCTCGTTAAGTGGTGAGGAGTTTGTGAATTCGCTGCGCGGGGTCGAAAAATATAGCGGTGCCTTGCAGGTCAGCGAAATCTATCGTGAGGCCGCGCCGTTCTATTTTGAAGATGATGCGGCCCTTCGCGCCCATCTCAGGCAATATGCTGGCGAGGCTGTCTCCAACCTGCTCAAAAAGACCGATGAGACCAGATACAATCGCTATGAGCGGGACGTGGCCGATTTATCGCATGGGCAGAGAGACCCTGCTTTGCTCAATTTGTTGCGAGCTGGCGATGCGACAGAAGCCGGTGGGCTTTTCGGGATCGATTTTGTCAACGGACTTGGTGCTGCTCCTGTCTCTTCCCGACCGGACGTTGCGGTTCAGCGGTTCATGCAGGAACGCAGCGAGAAGCTGAACCGGGCCTGGCGCCGCGGTATCAGGACGGGGCAGGTCATCGTGGGTGATGGCGATCTGGACGAAGTCGGAAAGCCCAAGGAAGTCGAATAGGAATTGCCTGCAGTCAACGAGAAGGGGCGTCTAGTCGACCACGCCCTTGTCAGGATCGTCACCCGGAAAGATCAGGGGTGAGAAAATCACCCGGCCAGTGGGCTGGTCCTTGCGGCGCATACGATCCAGTTTGACAGCCCGCTGCCGCAGAATTTCAGCGGCTCCCGCAGGCAGACCCGGTCTGGCATTGATCTGAGCAATGGAATCGCGACGCCCACCGGAAAGATCGGCAATGTCCCACTCGCGGATCGTAGCCTCCACACTTTCTGTCTTGCCAACAAGTTCGAGCACCTCATCGCTCGCAAACTCGCTGATATGGGCGCGCACATCCGCTTCGAAATTCGGGAAATAGAACCGGCGTGTCTCATCATACAAGGTAGAGACATGCAGCGTGCGTCCGCGCTTCTCGGTGCCGCGCAGGGAACTGACATATTCCTGCGCTCGTGTTGTCAGCAGGCCGTCGACGTTCTGCCCCGTAAAAGCTTCCCGATCGAGCGACGGCCCGCCCAATTCGCCGCGCCAGAACCCGTAAATCACCCGGGGATCGCGCCAGTTGGCAAAGACAATATTCTCCCGGATATCACGCAAACTCATGGAGATGCCGCGGATCGTGATGACCCGCGCCTCATCAAGCGGTGCCCCGCCAATCTCCAGCGTGCGCGGCTGGCGTATTGGCCAGGCTTTCGCGATTTGCTCCATCAAGGCGACATTGTGCAGGTTGAACCAGAAAGCCAGCTGCTCATTGCGCGGCAGCGACGCTATATCCAGCGTCCCTGCGACCCGCTCCAGATCCTCGCGATACTCTCTGAAGCTGTCGATTGCGCGTTGGTCCAGCTGCGAGAAAAAGACCATTGAGCCTTCAACGCGGAAGCGTGAATTGTGCCCCAGACGGAGGCGAGTCCCAACTCCCGCGTCGAGGATTACGGGGCGCTGACGGGTCGATGGGCCCATGGACACCACAAGTTGCTTAAGCGCAAAATCCCAGATTGAGTAGTCAATCGTATGATCGATCCGGTCGCCGGTCGGGCGGAAGATGGAAAAGCGATCAGCGTCCTGCGCGACAGCTTTGAGCACCGGCAAATCGCCCGGATTGGGTTGTTGTGAGTGGGCATGAAGGGGCGCGTGTGCCGCCAACCCCGTCGTGAAGACACCAACCGCCAGCACCGCCATCGACGCAGATCTTGACAGAGGCTTGCGACCAGAGCCAGCCGTTCGGACAGGTGACTGTGTGATTGGCTGCATGTGTTCAAACCCTGATTGAGGCACAAATGCCCGCCTAACTCAAGTCGTCCGGCGACCCCTGCGTTTGATTGCTACGGCCAAGGCTGAGATGCCTGCCATATCTGCATCAGTCGACCTGACCATCTGCCTCCTCGTTGTCCGGCAGTGTCAGCTCGCTGAACGTGACTGTGCCCGTGCGACCTTCACGCAGGATGCGGCGGAATTTCTCTTCACGCCGGGCGAGCAGGCTGCTCATACTGCGCGGTATGCGAAAACCCTGCGCGGCGCCGCCGGCTGTCTCGATATAGCTGTAGCTCGGCTCACGCGAACCTCCGGCCAGATCAGCGATGTCATATTCCGAGATCGTGGCTGTGGTCTTGTCGGTTTCCGCAAGGATTGCCGTGACGTCTTCCTGCGCGAAGGCGGCAAGATGCGCGCGCACATCCTGGTCGAAACTCGCGAAGTAATAGGGGGCGGCTTCCTGATACAGGGTGGAAACCTCCAACGTGCTGCCCGATTGCTGTGTGCCGCGCAGCGAGTTTACGAAATCACGCGCACCTTTTTCCAGCAGGCGAGACACATTGTCCGCGTTGAATGCCTCTTTCTGAATGGAAGGACCGCCGATCTCGCCACGCCAGAAACCGTAAATAACGCGCGGGTCTTTCCAATTTGAATAGACGATCCGCTCCCGGATATCGCGGGGGCTCATCGCGACCCCTTCGACCGTGATGAACTTCGCATCGTCCAGCGGAACGCCGTCGATCTCAATCTTGCGCGGCTGGCGCACCGGCCAGTTGTTCGAAATCTGCTCGACCAGGGCGACATTGTGCAGGTTGATCCAATAGGCCAGCTGCTCATTACGGCTGAGCGACTGGATGTCGATCTTGTCGGCGGTCTCCTCCAGATCCTTGCGATACTCGCCAAAGCTGGCGATCACGTCGGGATCGAGAAAGCTGAACATGATGCGCGAGCCTTCGAGGCGATAACGCGATGTGTGGCCATAGACACGCCGCGTGCCATAACCCTCAGGCGGGCGACCTGCGGTCTGCCGCAGCGACGGTCCCATGGATATGACGAGGTTCTTCATCGCCTCGTCCCAGACCGAATAGTCGATTTTGTCGTTGTTCGGTGTGCTACTGGGTGTGAAGGTTGCGAATGCGGCATCTGACACGGTTTGAGGAGCATTCTGCGCTGCAGTGGGCGCGGCCAGCACAATCGCAAGCGCTACTGTCATCGGGGCCAGTGAAAAGGCACGCAGGGTATTCATTCGTCAATTCCTTCCTGAGTGAGCTGGCCCTTCTTATGCACCCGTTTTTACGAGAGATGGGACCTTTGCCGTTGCGCTGCCCGGCCGCGAAGAGCGACTAGGATAAGCTTCAGCATGTATAGCTCAAAGTCATAACGCGTGGGGCCGCCAATCGGTTTCAGTGTGTTATTCATCGAATACACTTGCTGTTTGCCGTCATCGTTCGGAGTGATGGTAGTGCAGCCACCCGAACAGATTGCACAAAAAAGGGCGGGAGCAAATGTTGCTCTCGCCCTTTTTTGTTTGTGTGATCATATGGGCTGGACGCCTTACTTCGGTGCGAGCACCATCAGCATCTGTCGGCCTTCAAGGCGCGGGAACGCTTCGACCTTGGCGGTCTCGGCGACGTCTTCCTGAACCCGCTTGAGCAGGTCCATGCCAAGATGCTGGTGCGCCATTTCACGACCACGGAACCTCAAGGTGATCTTCACCTTATCGCCATTGTCGATGAACTTGTTCACATTGCGCATCTTCACATCATAATCGTGGGTGTCGATGTTCGGACGCATCTTCACCTCTTTGATGTCCTGCGTCTTTTGCGTCTTGCGCGCCAGATTGGCTTTTTTCTGCGCCTCAAAGCGGTATTTGCCGACATCAAGGAACTTGCACACGGGCGGGTCAGCGTTGGGCGAAACCTCGACCAGGTTCAGACCTTTCTCATTGGCCTGCTCTGCCGCTTCGCGTGTGAACATCACGCCAAGGTTTTCGCCTTCGTCATCGATAACGCGAACCTTGGGGACTTGGATAAAATTATCGTAGCGAGGGCCGCTTTTGACTGGCGGGGCCATCGAACGCCTGGGTGGACGGGCTATGTGTGTTCTCCTGTTGTAGCCTTAGAATGTGCTACGCTTAATATAGAGACAAAGCGTTAAAAGCGCCAGATGAGTCTTATGCAGATTTCGCGACTGAACCCGAAGCGCATCAGATTCGTTCATCGCAGTTGTAAAATCTTGTAAAATCGAATTTCGCCCTGAGCAGCCTTAAGCTTTTGAGAAGTGCGACGAACTGCTTTTTTGGGATATTTCCTATGGCTCGGTGTTTCTTGTATTGTGAAACATAGAATCGAATCTGGGACGAAAATGAGTAATTCAAAAACAAATATCTCTGAAGAGCTAAAGCAACAGAAACTCTTCCATGCGTTTTCGAAATCTAAATCGACGACAGAGATTGCTTCGCTTGCCGGGGTTTCCAACCGAGTGGTCGAATGCGTGCTTAAGTCCGCCAGAATATCTTTGGCAGCGAACGATGGCGACGTTGATGACTTTCTTGAACTGATTGATCAATTTGGTCTTGCAGGCCAAAGCGCTTTCGCTTTCGAAAAACCTCTTTTGCCATCGACGGAAGACGAATTGATTGCAGCCGGGGTGGACAATGCGCGTGCCTCTGCTTCGAGGCAGCGGGTGCTTGACGAACTCGGTGCGGACTGGTCGCCCGGTGATCTGCGGGATTTGGCATCCTCTCTATTGCGCCTTGCCGACTCAGTTGATCAAAGTTGGGCTTCCGACCACATGACCTCAAGGTTCAGCTGGCCCTCCAAAGCGGCCGCGATTGAGCGCAACTCACTTCGACTGGCAAAAAAAGCCTCTATGTTATTGGCTCTGAATAAGCGCCGCGAAGATCATATTCCATCCGAATTCCTTGGTGAGCCCGCTTGGAACATGTTGCTCGAATTGTTCTGCCAGTTCGCCGGCGGGGCGCGAATCTCATCGAAAAGTCTCTGCATTGCCTCTGGCAGCCCTTCGACCACAGCGCTGCGCACCATTGACCGGCTCGAAACGGCTCGGCTGGTGGAACGCTCTCCATCGCCGAATGACGGGCGAGTCACGTTCGTAAGTCTTACGAGGAAGGGCGTGCTCGCCGTGGGCAGATTTTTGGAAACTGTCCCCGATTGATCATGCGGCGCGGAATAAGGGAAAGCTGACAAGTTTTCCCTTTGCGGGCAGCACCGCGTCAATGGCTTGCGCAGGCTTTAGCGCGCTCAGAATTTCCGGCGCACCGGCATCCATCCCGCCGGTATAGGCTCCGAAAGCGGGGGCGATCATGCGGTCTGCGCCGTGGCCTTCCGCACCCCGACCGATAACGGCGCAGGGCCGCGCGATATGCCGGTTTCGCACCCGCACCCGCATTTTGGGGTGGTAATGGCCCGATATCTCCGCGCGAGTCTCGCCCGGCTTTGCCTCATGGCGCAGCACAATCCCGCCGATCTCCATCTCATCAACCAGCATCGCCCCAAAGGCGCGGTTCATCTGTTCATCGTGATTGCCGGTGATCCACACCCAGTCGAGCGACCGGATCAGCGATTCGAGCATTCCGGCCGCATAGGCATCCAGCCGGTGTGTGCCTGCATCGTCATGGAAATTGTCGCCCAGCGTGATGACCCGGCGTGCGCCAGTCTGCTTCACCGCATCGGCCACTCGTTCCAGCGTTTCGCGGCTGTCATAAGGCGGCAGCATCTGGCCGTGACTCGCGTACCAGCTGCCCTTTTCCAGATGCAGGTCCGCCACCAGCAACGCCCGTTCGCGCGGCCAATACAGCGCGTTGTTTTTGAGCAGGACGAGCTCTTCCCCGGCAAAGGGCATGGGCGCGCCAATCATGTCAGGGAACGAAACAGGAACCATACCGCGTATCTGACGCGCTTGGTCACGCTTGGCAAGAGGCGTATCGTGGCAATGCGGCGCGCGCCCCATGGGCCATTCAGGCATTGACACGCAAGGTGTCAAATAGGATGGACAAATGTGTTGTCATGGGGAGGCAGCAACGCGATTCAAGACACGACACGGGACGGGATGACACTATGAGCGACTGGGATCCGCACACAGCGCGCGCGAGGGAATGGTTTGAAAGCCTGCGCGACCAGATCTGCGCGGCGTTTGAATCGATCGAACGCGAGGCAGGCTCGGATGCGTCCTTCGAATATACGCCATGGAACCGCGAAGAGGAAGGCAATGACAATCCCGGCGGCGGCGTTCAGGGCCTGATGAAGGGCAAGGTGTTCGAAAAAGTCGGCGTCAATGTCTCCACGGTCGCGGGCAGTTTTGCGAAGGAATTTGCAGGCTCCATCAACGGGGCGGACGCGGACAACCCCGGCTTTACCGCAACCGGGATCAGCCTTGTCGCGCATATGGCAAACCCGCACGTCCCCGCCGTGCACATGAACACGCGGTTCCTGACGACGGGCAAGGCATGGTTTGGCGGCGGCGCTGACCTCAACCCGCCGATCCCTTACGAAGAAGACACCGAGGAATTTCACGCCAGCATGCGCGCGGCCTGCATGGCGCACAATCCGACCTATTATGAGCGGTACAAAAAATGGGCCGACGACTATTTCTACATTCCCCACCGCGAAGTGCATCGCGGGGTTGGCGGCATTTTCTATGACCATCTCGAAAGCGACGAAGAGGCCGCGTGGGAGCGCAATTTCGCCTTCACACAGGACGTCGGCAAGGCCTTCCTGGACATCTATCCCAAGCTGGTGCGCAAGCGGATGAACGACGAATTCACCCCTGAGGATGAGGCCAAGCAACTCGAATATCGCGGTCGCTATGCCGAGTTTAATCTCGTCTATGACAGGGGCACGATCTTTGGCCTGAAAACCGGCGGCAATATCGACGCAATCCTGATGAGCCTGCCGCCAAGGGCGACCTGGAGTTAGGCTCTGTTGGTCAAGTATAGATATGGTTCAGAGTAAAAACCGCGACGTGAATCAGACACTTCCCGTCGCGATTTTCAGATTTAAGGCGGACCAGGAAATTGTCCCGCAGGGTCCGGAAAGGAAACGTAAACCCACTTCCCATCAATGAACAGGAAGCCTTCGCATGACACCCCATTACAGTGAAGACTAGAGGGGGGTGGTGGGTCTTGCTCTTGAGCATTAATTGCGGTGGTGGAAGCGAGAACAGCAAAAGTTGCAGTGATTGCCATTAAGCACGGATTAAAGATTTTCATACTCATCTCCAACAAAAGCCCGCGTGGCTGCTGGCCGAACATTTGTTGAGCAAAAAATATATCTCAGTCAAGAATTACCAATTCCGATTCGATAAAGCGACCGGAACCGGGGGTAAAGCGTTTGGAGAACTTTTCTGTGGCGCTGATTGTCACAAAAATTTCTTTTCGACTTAATATTACAACTCATTAAGCAATGTAAGTTAACTTGACTTCCTTTTTTACATAAAGCCGAGCGCTTTTGGTCGCGGAGAGTCGCTGGGCTTGAGTAAAGGTAATTACCGATGGTGATTCACGATGCTATCCAATCATGAGGCCCGTTCGCGATCTTGTCCGACTGATCCCGCTGGTGTCACTTGGGACGAGCATCGACGTTTCGCAGGACCGCGTGTAGACCGAAGCTACGTGAAGTTAGGCGCGCTGTGAAATGGCTGGCCGGCGGAACTGCGCTCTATCAGGTGTATTGGCTGTAAGTGACCGCCCTTCGCGATCCCGTTCGGGTAATACCGCTGCTGTTCCTTGTCGCGATTGCTGCGGGGACAGCCTTGCTGTGGCTACCGGTTGCAAGCGCTGATGGCACGCAGACGAGCCTGCTGACCGCGTTCTTTACCGCGACCTCGGCAATATCGGTCACGGGGCTGATCGTGGTCGATACGCCGACCTATTGGTCGTTCTTCGGACAGGTCGTCATCCTTGCGCTGTTCCAGATTGGCGGGTTCGGTATCATGTCGGCGGCGACGATTTTCGGGTTGATCGCGGGGCGCGGCTTTGACCTTCGAGCGCGCATGGCAACCTATATCGAACGCAGCCGTCTGGCTATCGGCGATGCGCGCAGCGTTCTGTTTCTGGTGCTGTCCGTTACCCTGATCGTTGAGGCGGTCGTGGCTTTGATCCTGTCCGCGCGGTTGGCGCTGGGGCATGGATATGACTGGCCAAGTGCAATCTGGCACGGCGTGTTCCATTCGGTCAGTGCGTTCAACAACGCCGGTTTCTCAAGCTATTCCGACAGTGTCATGGGGTTCCAGTCCGATGCGCTGATGCTGGTGCCGATTATGATCTCGATCACGATTGCCACCGTTGGCTTTCCAGTGTTGCAGGATTTGCGCGCTAATGGCCTTGGGTGGAAACGGGATGCGCTCCACTCCAAGATCACGCTGGCGGGGACGGCGGCGCTTTTGCTGCTGGGATTTGCAGCGATGCTGGGGATGGAGTGGAGCAACCCTGCAACGCTTGGCCCAACGCCTGTCGCGGACAAGCTACTGAATGCTGCTTTCCATTCGGCCATGCCGCGCACGGCCGGGTTCAACAGTCTGGATGTTGGCGCTTTGCGTGATGAGACGGTGCTGTTCAATTACGTGCTGATGTTCATAGGCGGGGGCAGTGCGGGAACAGCGGGCGGGATCAAGATCACCACGGTCGCTCTACTTTTCGTAATCCTCATCTATCAGGTGCGCGGGCTGGGCGAAGCGGAGATAGAGGGGCGGCGGGTATCAAACCGGCTGGCCAGTCAGGCGGTAACTGTGATCATGTTTGCCCTGACCGTTATATTTGTCGCGACATTCTATCTGTCAGTACGCACGCCTCATTCGCTGACGGATATCTCGTTTGAGAGCATCTCTGCTTTCGCCACTGTTGGCCTGAGCAGAGGCATTACGGGCCCGCTTCCGGTCGATGGACAGCTGGTAATCGTTGCTCTGATGTGGATCGGGCGGGTTGGAACGATCACCGCGGCAACATGGCTAGCCCTTGGTGCGCGGGGCAAGGGATCACCCCCGCGTAATTCTCCGAAGGAGCCGATAATCGGCTGATTACCCTGATATAGCTTGCCCCACTCCCTGCGGCCCCGCATATTCACGTCAATGCTGCGCCAGTATGAACTTGTAGAAAAGGTCAAGGATTACGACCCCAACGCCGATGAGGCGATGTTGAATCGCGCCTATGTCTACACTGTGCAAAAGC
This sequence comes from Erythrobacter sp., assembly GCA_049647465.1. Taxonomy (GTDB): domain Bacteria; phylum Pseudomonadota; class Alphaproteobacteria; order Sphingomonadales; family Sphingomonadaceae; genus Erythrobacter. The sequence continues at coordinate 3,203 of JBARXS010000081.1, read as the reverse complement.
ATGGGAGCCAGAAGCGTGCGAGCGGTGATCCGTATTTCTCGCATCCGGTCGAAGTCGCAGGCCTGATGACGGACCTGAAACTGGATCAGGAAACGATCATCACCGCTCTGCTGCACGACACGGTCGAAGATACGCTGGCGACGATCGACGATATCGAGGCTCAGTTTGGTCCGCATGTCGCGCGGCTGGTGGATGGCGTGACCAAGCTGTCCAAGATCGAGGCGATGCCGGAGAATGAACGCGCGGCGGAAAATCTGCGCAAATTCCTGCTCGCCATGTCGGAAGATATCCGCGTGCTGCTGGTCAAGCTGGCGGACCGGTTGCACAATATGCGCACGCTCCACTTCATCAAAAGCGAAGAGAAACGCCAGCGCATCGCGCGTGAGACAATGGAGATATACGCTCCGCTGGCAGAGCGCGTGGGCATGTATGAATATATGCGCGAGATGCAGTTGCTCGCATTCGAGCAGTTGGAGCCCGAAGCCTATTCCACGATCACGAAACGGCTGGAGCAATTGCGCAGCCAGGATGGCGGTCAGGTTGATGCGATTGCGCTCAAATTCAAGCAGGCGCTGGCTGAGGCAGGCCTTCAGGTCGAGGTGATGGGCCGCGAAAAGCATCCCTATTCGATCTGGCAAAAGATGTCGGAACGCCATGTCAGCTTTGAACAGGTCACCGATATCATGGCGTTTCGCGTGATTACGGAAAACGAGGTCGACTGTTACCGCGCGCTGGGTGTGCTCCACCAGACGTGGCAGGCGCTGCCAGGCAAGTTCAAGGACTATATCTCCACGCCCAAGACCAACGGCTATCGCAGCCTGCACACGTCGCTGATGTATGAAAATTCGATGCGGGTCGAAGTGCAGATCCGCACGCAGGTGATGCATCAGCGCAATGAATTCGGGCTGGCGGCGCACTGGGCCTATAAGCAATCCGACACGCCCGACGGGCAGGTGGGGTGGCTGCGCGATCTGATCGAGATTGTCGATGCCAGCCACGATGCGGAAGAATTGCTCGAACATACGCGCATGGCGATTTACGCGGATCGCATCTTTGCCTTTACGCCCAAGGGGGCTTTGTTCCAGCTGCCCAAGGGATCAACCTCGGTCGATTTTGCCTTTGCCGTGCACACCGATCTGGGCCTTGCGACATTGGGGGCAAAGATCAACGGGCGGCACATGCCGCTGCGCACGCCGCTGGACAATGGCGACGTGGTTGAGATCATCAAGGGCCCCTATGCAGAGCCGCAATTGTCGTGGCTCAGCTTTGTCGTCACGGGCAAGGCGCGCGCTGCTATTCGCCGTGCGGTGCGCCAGAAAGAGCGCGCCGAGGTGGCGGATATCGGCTCCAAACTGTTTGACGGGATTGCCGAGCGCGTGCCCGCAAAGGTCGGCAAGAAAGCGATCCGCGCTGCGATTGAGCGGCTTGGCATGGACGGACCGGAAGAGCTGATGTTTGCGATCGGCTCTGCCAAGCTGACCGACCGCGAAGTGATGGAAGCGCTGGTTCCGGGATGCACCGCGGATTTTGAGGAAGAAGAGGAATGGGCGCGGCGTGAACGCGCGATTTCGATAAAGGGCCTGACGCCCGGTGTCGCGTTTGAGCTTTCCCCGTGCTGTCACCCCGTTCCGGGCGACCGGATTGTGGGCCTGAGGCGCAAAGGCGAGATGGTGCTGGTCCACACGATCAGCTGTCTTGAGCTCGCCAATGGCGTTGACAGCGACTGGCTCGATCTGAGTTGGGGCAAACGATCGCACGGGGCGGTGGGTATGCTGCGGGTGACCCTGTATGATCGCGTTGGAACACTGGCGGAAATGGCGGGTATCTTCTCGCAGGCTAAAGCCAATGTGATCAGTCTGGATCAGACGCAGCTGGAACACCCCTTCACCACCTATGAGATTACCGCCGATGTGCAGGATCTGGCGCACCTTTCGCGGATCATGAGCGCATTGCGGGCCAGCGATGCCGTGGCCGAGGCTGAGCGCATCTAGTGGCGATAAAAAACACCGCTGAATAACCGCACGGATCAGCGCAAATCAGTCAACGAATGTCAGCACTACAACAAGGATCAGGATCGCATAGGCCAATCCGCCGAGTATAATCGCGATCGGATTGAATGCGGGTGCCAGGGTTGCCTCGGCCATCTTCCTGAATTGCTGCAAGATCTGGGGCCAAGTGTAGGCCACAAAATCACCTTGTGACATGACCGCGATTAGTTGTTTGTTGTCATTGACGATGGGCAGGCGCCGGAACCGCTCATTTGACATGATCTGGAGCCAGTCGAGGATATCGTCATCTTTGCGCGCCATGCGGACGTCGGTCGTCATTACCTTGCTGACCGGTGTCGTTTTGGGATCGATGCTCGCGCCAATCACGCGGCGAAAAATGTCGCGCTCGGTCATCACGCCAAGAATGGTTTTATCGTCGTCCGTAATGAAAATTGAGCCGAAGTTCTTTTCAGCCATCTGGACGACAGCGTCATAGATCATGGTATCGGGCGGGCATGTGAGTGGATCTGGTTTGTTTTCAAATTCGACGCGGTCTTGAATTTTCATTGGTTGCACTCCCGATTGCAAGATATTCAAACAAATCAACGGAAACGGGCAAGGGGTGTTCCGACGAACTTTTTTAAAGCGTCAGAGCGACCTCCACGTTTTCACCAACGCCTAAGCTCTCGGCGCTCCTCACCTTCTTATTTATCAACAGTACCCAGCTCTCGCTTTCCCCTTGTCCTTTCTGCGGAAAGACCGAAGTGCGCCATTGTGTCTCGCCAATGCGGGCGGTGACTTTGAGCGATCCGAACCCGCGTTGTCGGCCAAATTCGAGGCGCTGCATCACGGCATGCGCGCTCAGCGCCTCGGCTTCATCGCCAGTGAATTCGACCAGATGATATGTCCCGCGATCACCTCTCCATTGCCGCAAGGGCAGGGTCGCGCTGACAGTCTCGCTCACTCGCCTTCCGCAGTCTTGACGGCGCGGACTGGCACCGGAATATTGCAAATGTCTGCGCCGCCAGCGGGCACGATGAAGAACGGATCGCGGCGATTGGCGCGTGCTTCGGCATAGCTGGCGAAGGTCTCGCTCTCGGTTGAGAGATATTCGTAGGCGGGTTGCTCAGCTGTTGGCAGATCACTGGCAACGCGGATCGAGAGGATGCCAGTGCGCTTGTCGGCTTCCTCATCGGTGTAGAAACCCAGCGCGCC
>JBARXS010000080.1:0-14401 GCA_049647465.1 Erythrobacter sp. | reverse complement strand
CTGGTGTTCGGCCAGATGAACGAGCCTCCCGGTGCGCGTGCCCGAGTGGCGCTGTCGGGCCTGACCATGGCGGAATATTTCCGCGATCAGGAAGGGCAGGACGTGCTGTTCTTCGTCGACAACATCTTCCGCTTTACCCAGGCCGGTTCGGAAGTGTCCGCTCTGCTGGGCCGTATCCCTTCGGCCGTGGGCTATCAGCCGACCCTGTCGACCGACATGGGCAATCTGCAGGAACGCATCACTTCCACCACCAAGGGTTCGATCACCTCGGTCCAGGCGATCTACGTTCCCGCCGATGACTTGACCGACCCGGCACCGGCAACTTCGTTTGCTCACCTTGATGCGACGACGACGCTGAACCGTGCGATCTCCGAACTGGGCATCTATCCCGCCGTTGACCCGCTCGATTCCACCAGCCGCGTTCTGGAACCGCGCGTTGTTGGTCAGGAACACTACGAGACGGCTCGCCGCGTTCAGGAAACGCTGCAAAAGTACAAGAGCCTGCAAGACATCATCGCCATTCTCGGCATGGATGAGCTGTCAGAGGAAGATAAGCTGATCGTGGCGCGCGCGCGCAAGATCCAGAAATTCCTCAGCCAGCCATTCCACGTCGCGGAAGTCTTCACCGGCATTCCGGGTCTGTTTGTGCAGCTCGAAGACACCGTGAAAAGCTTCAAGGCTGTGGTTGATGGTGAATATGACCACCTGCCAGAGCAGGCCTTCTACATGGTCGGCGGCATCGACATGGTGGTCGAGAAAGCCGGCAAGATGGCTGAAGAGGCGTAATTTCTAAACCGTTCGGGCTGAGCTTGTCGAAGCCCTGCACTTCACTTTCGCCCTGTGGCCGACAGAAGGACAGCCCTTCGACAGGCTCAGGGCGAACGGAAAAAGTAAGGCAATCCAATGCCCCTCCACTTTGAACTCGTAACCCCGGCCAAGCTGGTCCGCTCCGAGGACGTCCATATGGTCGTCGTCCCCGGCACCGATGGCGAATTCGGCGTATTGGAAGGCCATGCGCCTTTCATGAGCACCATTCGCGATGGCGCGGTTCAGGTTATCAAGACCCCCGGCGCTGCGCCTGAGATGATCGAAGTGCGCGGCGGCTTTGCCGAAGTGGGCGACGCAGGTCTGACCGTGCTGGCGGAGCATGTTGAGAGCTAACGCGCTTACTACTCATACATTCTACAAGAGGCGGCTCGCAATGAGCCGCCTTTTTTGTTTGCCGGACGGGCTTCGCATTTTCCTACTCGTCAGTGATCCGGCAAAAGGGCGGCCATGTCCTTACCAATCCTCCCTCTCCTGCCGCGTGATTTCAGGCGAAAATCTCTCAAAGGAACTTCTAGCCCTGGACAGTGTGTCAGGTGTGTCAACCGTTCTCCAAATGCGACGAACCGAGTGCCTCGCGAAACGCGCCATTCCCCCTTCACAAGCGCGCTCTTCCCCGTCACACAGGCAAGCGACGCATTCCCCACAGGAGAGGATCTTTGAAGCTTGTTTCCACACTTGCCCTTACAGCGGCGCTCGCAATGACTGCCACCAGCCCCGCACACGCAGACCTTGCCGCCGATGGCCACATGGACAAAACCGAGATGGCCGCAGATGACGGTATCCCCGGCCCTGATCAGGACCCGTATATCTGGCTTGAGGAAGCCCGCAGCGAAAAGGCGCTGGAATGGGTTGAGGCGGAGAACACGCGGACCCTGTCCGTGCTGGAGACCGATCCGCGCTTTGAGGCGCTGAAATCGGAAGCGCTGGCGATTTTCGACAGCGAAGACCGCATCCCGTTTGTGAGCTTTCGCCCCGATGGGCTCTACAATTTCTGGCAGGATAAAGAGAACCCCAAAGGTCTGGTCCGCCGCACCACTCTGGAAAGCTATCAGACCGATGATCCCGAATGGGAGATTGTGCTTGATGTCGATGCGCTGGCCGCTGCCGAGGACAAGGAATGGGTTTACAAGGGATCATCCTGCCTGCCGCCCGCAATGAACCGCTGCATGATTGCGCTGAGCGATGGAGGAGAGGATGCAACGATTCTGCGCGAGTTCGACACCGCGACCAAGCAGTTCATTGAGGGCGGCTTCAAGCTGGAAGAGAAGAGCCAGGGCGGTGTCAGCTGGGTCGATGAAGACACACTGCTGGTGGGCCGCGATTTTGGCGAAGGCACGCTGACCGACAGCGAGTATCCCTTCACCACGCGCATCTGGTCACGTGGCACCGATATCGCGGATGCGCCCGAGATCTTTCGCGGCGAGTCCGGCGATGTCTCTGCTGGGGCCTATCTGCTGCGCGATGCCGACGATGTGGTTCACGCGCGCATGGGCTATCGCGGGGTATCCTTCCACGAACGCGAATACTTCGTTGAGAAGGGCGACGAGTGGCTGAAGCTCGATCTGCCCAAGAAAGCCAATCCCTATGGGATTGTGGACGACCACCTGCTGTTCTCGACCGATGTGGACTGGACCGTGGGCGATGAGACCTTCCCCGCCGACAGCCTGATTGCGGTCGATCTTGAGGAGTGGAAGGCTGACCCCAACGGCGCGGCTAAAACGCTGGTGTGGGCTCCGGCTGAGCGCCAGACGAAGCGCGGCGGGGCAATCACGGCGAGCGGCCTATATGTCGGCCTGCTCGACAATGTCGTTGGTAAGGTGCTGAAGTTCAACTTTGCAGCCAATGAAGACGGGGATGGTGTCTGGTCGAGCGAGCAAGTCGCCCTGCCCGACAATGCCACGGTCGGCATCACGGCGAGCGATGACAAGAGCGAACAGATCATGTTCACTGTCACCGACTTCCTCAACCCGACGACTTTGTACTACTCGGACGAGGGTGAGACGCCGCGCGTGATAAAGACCTCCCCTGCCCGCTTCGATGCGAGCGGCATGGAGGTTGAACAGCACGAAGCAACCAGCGCCGACGGCACGGCAATCCCCTATTTCATCGTCAAGCCTGCGGGCATGGCCATGACGGGTGAAACTGCCACGCTGATGACCGGCTATGGCGGTTTTCAGGTGCCGCGTCTTCCGGGCTATCTCGGATCGACGGGCAAGATGTGGGTTGAGCGCGGCGGCGCCTATGTGCTCGCAAACCTGCGCGGCGGAGGCGAATTTGGCCCCGGCTGGCACCAGACCGCCATCCGCGAGAACAAGCAGCGCACCTGGGATGACTTTATCGCGGTGGGCGAGGACCTGGTGAAGCGCGGTTTCACCTCTCCGCAGCATCTGGGCATTCAGGGCGGCTCTCAGGGCGGTCTGCTGGTCGGCACCGCCTTTACCCAGCGCCCTGACCTGTTTGGCGCAGCGATCGTGCAGATCCCGCTGTTCGATATGCTGCGCTATCACCTGATCGGGCGCGGTGCTTCGTGGATCGGCGAGTATGGCGATCCGCGCATTCCCGAACAGCGCGCGTGGATTGAAGGCTATTCACCCTATCAGAAGCTCTCCGAAGGCGTCGATTACCCCGCGCCGTTCCTGTGGGCCTCAACCGCCGATGACCGCACCCATCCCGCCCATGCGCGCAAAGGCGCGGCCAAGCTGAAAGGGCTGGGTCAGGACTACCTCTATTACGAGGATACCACTGGCGGGCATTCGGGCGGCGTTGACAATGAACAGCGCGCCAAGCTGCAAGCACTGCAATATATCTATCTGATGCAGCGCCTGATGGATGATCGGGAGGACGCTGAAAAGGGCGGCTGAACGGTCCTGAAACAGCATCGAAAAAGGGCCCCGGCACATGGCGAGTCGGGGCCTTTTTCATGTCTGCTGGCGCTTGTGTGTAAACGCGCCCGACACTCCGGCATCGGCTCGTCGCACGTGGAGAACATAGAAAGGGGTTAACCCAAATTTAGGAGGTTTTCTTAGGATTCTGTTAACTCTCTGGGCCAATTCTGTGTCCAACAAACGGGGGCTCAACCACTGCGGCACCGCTTTTCGGTGCCATAGGAGAAACCATGATGGCCTATGATCCAAACCTTTCGATTGCCGAGGCAATCAAGCAATACGGGCTTCCCAAAAGCCACCGCGTCCACTGGTCGGATGCGCGCAAGGCGGATGTGGTGCGCGCTGTGCACGAACACGCAATCAGCTTTCCCGAGGCTCAGGAGCAATACCTGCTGAGCCGGGACGAGTTTGAGCAGTGGGAGCGCGAGTTTGGCGGTCACGCCCTGCGCCGTCCACAAAAGCGGTCAGCGCGTCAGCCTGAGCGCCTTCCTGAGCGGGCACATTTAGGCGCGCCGACCCGCGAGACGGCCTGAGGGGTGTGACGCTTATTCCGGCTTCACCTCGATCATGACTTCGTTGCGACGCAAAGCTCCCGGAACCATGGGCGCGTCATAGAATGCATATTCGAAGTCACCGACCGGGGTGAGGCCCTGCTGGCCGATCCATTCCGCCAGAAAGCCTTCCATCGTATCAAGGTCGCTCGCCGTGCCATAGCCGTTGAACTTCACTGTTGCGACCCTGCGAGCGGGCACTGTTGTCAGCTTGATATCGTCAGGCGCGGTGGGCAGCGTTTTCATCGTGTATTTGGCCGGCATCACAAAGCGCATTCGCCAGCGATCGGTCCCGGTCTCTTCCTGCATGACGGGAGAGGTCATCGCGATCTTCTCGTCCTGATCCACCCGATCCTGAATGACGGGTGATGTCATCGCGATCTTCTCACCGCCATCGGGGCGATCCTGGCCAAAGATATAGGCGGCCAGTCGCCGAAAACTGCGCCCACTGGCTTGGCGTCGATCACCCGTGCTGGTCACCTCGGCAACGATCATTGGCGCATAGTCGCGCAGTTCGAATGCGTCTTCGGACTTGATCACTTCAAAGGCGGGCTGTTCGCCCCGGTTGCGGTTCTGGGCATAGGCTGCCGCGCCCAGCACAGCGGCTCCTGCGACCAGACCCGCGCCCACACCAAACCGTTTGATCAAACTCATAGCGCCGCATCCTTTGTGAACGTGTTTCGTATTCAGCAGTTACGCGTAGCAAAGGTTCCCGGATAATCGGAGGTCAGCGCCGTGTCGGAGCGTGACAGTCGGGTTGCTTGGTCGCAATCCAAGCGACGAACTTGCTGACCGAATCGTTGGCAAGGATCACCTCAACATCGTCGCCAATGCGCGCAAGCTGCGCGTTGGTGAAGTTTGCATGTATCGCCTTATGACAGATCGGATGGACCGGGACGGTGGCGTGCGTTCGTTTCCCGTCCGGGCCTTTCTTGGACTTGGGCACAGGGTGATGCCACTGGATCAGCCTGTCAAACGGACGCCCGCACAGCCAGCAGGTGAGGTCATCCTCGCTCACGCCATCCCCTCAATCCGGCTTCTTCGCCGCATCCTTTTGGGCCGCTTTGCGCTTTTTCATCGTGTCGTGAAAGCGGTCTGCCCATCCCGGTTTGACCATCTGTTCGGCGCGTACCATGCGCAGCTCGCCATCGCCCACATCCCGGCTGACGGTGCTGCCAGCCGCCACGATTGCATCGGCGCCGATATTGATCGGCGCGATCAGGGCGCTGTTTGATCCGATGAATGCGCGCGCTCCGATCACGGTCTGGTATTTGAAATAGCCATCATAATTGCAGGTGATGGTGCCCGCGCCGATATTGGCGTTTGCGCCGACGGTCGCATCGCCCAGATAGGTGAGGTGGCTGGCCTTTGCGCCCTTGCCCAGGGTCGCCTTTTTCATCTCGACGAAATTGCCGACGAAGCTGCCTTCTTCCATGACCGCACCGGGTCGCAGGCGGGCGAAGGGGCCTACAGCGGCCTGACAGGCAATGGTCGCGCCCTCGATATGGCTGTAGGCTTTGATATGGACGTGATCGGCGATGGTGACGCCGGGGCCAAAGACGACATGCGGCTCCACTGTCACATCGCGGCCAAGCACGGTGTCATGGCTGAAAAACACGGTTTCGGGTGCGCGCAGGGATGCACCGTCCGCCATCGCTGCCTCGCGCCGCGCATCCTGCCAGCGCCCTTCGGCGGCGGCGAGTTCGGCGCGTGAATTGATCCCGGCAACTTCGTCTGCCTCGCATTCGACCACGACAACGCGGTCGCCGCGCGCAATCGCTTCGGTGGCGACATCGGGGAGGTAGTATTCGCCCTGGGCGTTGTCATTGCCCACCGCTTCTAGCAGCGGCCACATATCATCCGAATGCGCCACGATCAGGCCCGAATTGCACAGATCGACCGCGCGTTCGGCATCAGTCGCGTCCTTGAATTCGACCATCTTCAGGACGGTTCCGTCGCCTTCCGCAATGATGCGGCCATAGGCGAGCGGGTCGGCGGGACGGAAACCCAGCACCGCAACCCTTGCGTCCCCTTGCAGAGCCTGCGTCAGCCGCTGCACGGTTTCAGCGCGCACCATCGGCACATCGCCAAAGCATACCAGAATATTGCCCGCAAAACCCGCCAGCGCTTCTTTCGCCTGAAGTGCGGCATGCGCGGTGCCCAATTGCGGCTCTTGCAAGGCTGTGGAGATGTCGCGGTCCGTTAGCGCCGCATCCAGCTGCTCGCGCCGGTCGCCCGCGACCACAACCGTGCGCTGCGGCTGAAGCTCGGCAAAATTGTCCAGCAGGTGCAACAGCATCGGCTTTCCTGCGATGGGGTGGAGCACCTTGTGAAGATCGCTCTTCATGCGCGTTCCCTTGCCCGCGGCAAGGATTATGGCGGCAAAATCAGTCATACCTATTCCTTAAGCACGCCGCGCGCCTGCCAGCAAATGCTTGCGGTTTGAAGTCGTTTGCAGCACCGAGCCTGTCTATGAGTGATATTCCTTTTGATGCCATCGGTTTTGATCTCGATGGAACGCTGCTTGATACCTTTCGCGATCTGGGGGCGGCGGTAAACCATGCGCTGTCTCTCGGCGGGTTTGCGAGCGTGCCGGTGGAAAGCTCCCAGGATCTGATCGGTGGCGGGGCAAAGCTGATGCTGGCGCAGGCGGTGGACGCGCAGGGCGGCCTGCCCGGCGGGATCGAAGGCAACGATTTTCGCGCGCTATATAGGGCCATGCTGCGCTTTTATGAAGAGAACAACGCCGTTCATTCCGCGCCCTATCCCCATGCCCGCGAAGTGGTGGCCGAGCTGATCGAGAGCGGTATCAAGGTCGCGGTCGTCACCAACAAGTTTGAGAAATTTGCGAGGTCGATCCTGACCCAGCTGAACTTTATCGCGCCGTTTGAAACGGTGATCGGCGGAGACAGTATGGGCAAGGGTGCCGACGGGAAATTCCTGTCAAAGCCGCATCCCGATCCTGTGATCGAAGCTCGCAAGCGCTGCGGCACCCGGATCGACCAACCAGTACGCTTCGCCTTTGTCGGCGACAGCTCTTACGATGTGAATGCCGCCCGCGCGGCGGGTGTTCCGGTGATCGCGGCGGCGTATGGATATTGCGATGCCCCGGCGGCGCAGCTGGGCGCGGATGGCGTGATTGATTCGCTCGACCAGCTGATCCCGGCCCTGTCCCGGTTGTGAGCTCGGGCGCTATAACACCCTCACGCTGACCCTACGGCATCCCGCAATCGTCCTTCGCGCGCGATTGCCCCTGTTGCAACGCAGCACCAAAAGTGCCACGCAACGCCCACCCTAAAAGCTTTACGCGCGCGTCAAGTGCGCCCCCAACCGAAACATAGAGAGGAAATCCCATGAGCATCGATTTCAAGGACAAGGTCGCAATCGTAACGGGCGCAGGCGGCGGTCTGGGCAAGGCCTATGCGCTGGAACTCGCCCGCCGCGGCGCGAAGGTTGTCGTCAACGATCTGGGCGGATCGCGCGATGGCACCGGCACATCTGACGCCGCTGCTGAAGTGGTCGCCGAAATCGAGGCGATGGGCGGCGAGGCCATGGCCAATGGCGGCAGCGTGACCGAATATGACCAGATGCAAAAGATGGTCGCCGATGCCAAGCAAAAGTGGGGCGGCGTGCACGTCCTCATCAACAATGCCGGCGTCCTGCGCGACAAGACCTTTGTGAAGATGACCCCGGACGATTTCGAGTTCGTCCTCAAGGTTCACCTCACCGGCTCGGCATTTGTTACGAAGGCATGCTGGGAACTGTTCCGCGAACAGTCCTATGGCCGCGTCCTGATGACCGCGTCCTCCACCGGCCTGTTCGGTAACTTTGGCCAGGCAAACTACGGTGCGGCCAAGCTAGGCCTTGCCGGTCTGACCAAGACGCTTCAGCTCGAAGGCGCGAAGTACAACATCCGCGTCAACTCGCTGTCGCCGGTCGCTGGCACGCGCATGACCGAAGACCTCTTCCCCGAAGAAGCCTTTAAGCTGTTTGCGCCGGAAAACGTGGTGCCTGCCGCGCTGTTCCTCGTCAGCGAAGATGCCCCCACCAACGCCATCGTTGGCGCTGGCGCAGGCGGCTTCCACTCAAGCTGGGTCGTGATGAACGATGCCGTATGGCTGAAGGACGAAGATCGCACGGTAGAAGGCTTTGCCGCACGTTGGGACGACATCAACTCCTTCACCAACCTCAAGGCCCCGCAGTCCGGCTCTGAACAGTCAGGCGCAATTCTCGCCGCAATGCAGAAAGTTACCGGCACCGGACCCTCATCCGCGCGCGGATAACGGATAAGTTGGGCGCTCCATGAGCGAATACTGGCTGGCAGCCGCATTGGGAGCGGGAAGCGGGGGACTGCTTCTCGCTCTTTTTGCGCGCGCCGATGCGAAGCTGCTGGCGCAGCAGGGCTTTATCGCGCTGGCGGCAATGCTGTGGATCTATGTCGGTGTGCGGCTCGGTGTAGGCACTGTGTCGCAGATCGCGTGGGAGGCGCTGTTCGCTTTGGCGGTTGGCGCAATTGTCCAGATCCTGATGCTGCGTTGGCCGCCGGTCGTGGGGATCGCGATCCTGTTTCACGGAGCCTATGACGTTCTGATCGGGCCGCATACGGGCGTGGCCGAGTGGTATCCGCCCCTTTGCGGCGCGTTTGATCTGGTGGTTGGCGCAGGGATCACCGTCCTGTTGCTTCGGAAACGCGCAGCCGCCTCCAACTGACCAGTCGCACAGGTGTATTGACACAACAACACACTGCACATAGGCTCGCAACCAATCCTGCAGGAGCCGCGCGCCATGTATTCCGAAGACGATATCAATTCCGCCGTTGCCGCCGGTGCGATCAGCGCTGAGGCCGCCTCCGGATTTCGCGACTATATGAGCGAAGTGCGCGCGCTGCCGCGTCAGTCGGAGGAGAACTTTCGGCTGATCAACAGCTTCAATGATATTTTTGTGGCGATCGGGATTGTTATATTGCTGCTCGCGGTGGGTGCGATTGGACAGGTTATTGGCGGCATGCTGGTCACCATTGGCGCGTACCCGGATATTCCCAGCTCACTTGCAAACTCTGACGTAGTGCGTCCGCGCAATGATGCCGCATACCTCGATTGGCGAGCCGCTCAGGCATTGCAGGATGCTATGCAAATGGCTCTGGCCGGTCTATTCGTGGCGGCGACGGCATGGCCGCTTTCCGAATTCTTCACCCGCAAACGCCGTATGGCTCTCCCGTCTATCCTGCTGCTTCTCGCCTTTGTTGGCGGCGCTTTCTTTGGCGCTTTGGGGGCGGGCAGCGCGCTGGTCGCTGATGGGCAGGAAACCCTTGGCGCCCTGATGCTGTCTGCCAGCGCGCTGGTGGCCGCTGCCGCCGCGTATATCCATTGGAAACGGTTTGCGGTGCCGATCACGGTGGCCGCAGGCGCCGCCGCTGTCGGAGCGACAATTGTGTCGCTTATCGTGGCGGCAATTGGCCCTGATACCGTGAGCTCCTCGGTCATCTTGAGCCTTGTCTTTTGCGCGGGGATCGCAGTTTTCGCATTCGCAATGCGCTGGGATATCTCGGACCGGGAGCGGATCACGCGTCGCAGCGATGTCGCGTTCTGGCTGCACCTGACCGCAGCGCCCGCAATCGCGCATCCGGTCTTCGCACTGATCGGAGTGACCGACGGCAACAATATCGGGATGGGCGCGGCCTTTGGTGTGATAGCGGTTTACATCGCATTTGGCCTGATCGCACTTGCGATTGACCGACGTGCGCTGCTGGTTTCCGCGCTCGCCTATGTGCTGTTCGCGCTCACATTCCTGTTCCGCGAATTTGGCGCGGTGGAGCTGAATTTCGCGCTGACGGCTTTGGTCATCGGCTCGGCCCTGCTCAGCCTGTCGGCGTTCTGGCAGCCAATCCGCGCCGGTGTTGTTGGCGCGTTGCCTGAGGGATTGAGGGACATGCTTCCCGCGACGCAGGACACCCCCGGTGCCAGTGTGCCCAACACGGTCTGATTGCAGGGGCCTAATCGTCGTCGACAGCCTTTAACAGCCGACGCTCCATCGGCGCGAGCACCCCGGCAAGCTCATGCCCGCGCTTGAGCACCTGGCCATGCTCACCAAACAGCGTCCACATGCCTTGTTTATTCCGCAGGGCAGGCCGCTTTTCGATGCGAGCCTGAGGGCGTTCAGCCGCGCGGCGAAAGGCAGCAAAACTGGCAAAGCCCCTCTCAAAATCCATCGCATAATCGCGCCACTGTCCGGCGGCCACCATGCGGCCATACAAATCAAGGATGCGCTGCAATTCGTCGCGTTCAAAACCTACCTGTTCAGGCTTGCGTCGGGGGAATGCGACGACCTGACCCAAGCCGGAACCTGTTCCCGCATTCATCAGTCGCCCGTCCCGCTCTTCGCGCCCAGATCGAGGCTTCCCTGCTGCGCGTTTTCAGGGACTTCTGCTGCTTGCCCAGCGCGCAGTTCGGCCATCTCGGCGCGCAATTCGTTGAGTTCGCCTTGCAGCTTTTCGATGCAATCGACCTTGTTTCCCTCTGCATCCTCGCAGTCCGGCGTGGTGCCATAGGGGATGAATTCCTTGATCCACTCTTCGGCTGGAATCAGCGTTGACCGCGCCTTGACGCCAATCATCGTCGCGCCTGCTGGCACATCTTCCATCACCACGGCGTTTGCGCCAACACGCGCGCGCTCTCCCACGACGATCGGCCCGATGATCTGAGCGCCCGAGCCGATGATCGTATTGTCGCACAAGGTGGGGTGCCGTTTGCCGCCTTCACCATTCGTGGGATTGGTGCCGCCTAGCGTAACGCACTGATAGATCGTCACATTATCACCGATTTCAGCAGTCTCTCCGATGACGGTAAAGCCGTGATCTATGAAGAAATTCTTTCCGATTGTCGCGCCGGGGTGAATATCAATCGCGGTCAAAAACCGCGAGGTGTGGTTCACAAACCGCGCAAGAAAATACAGCTTTGCATCAAACAGCCAGTGCGCCACGCGATGCATCCCCAGCGCCAACACGCCGGGATACAGCAATATCTCCCAACGCGAACGCGGCGCGGGGTCACGTGCTCTGATCGAGTCGAGATAGGCTTTGAGCCGGTCGAACAAGTCCTGTCTCCTTGGGTCCTGTCTCGTTGCCCCTGAGCCTTCCACCATTAGCCCGCAAAAGCAACCAAAGCGCTCTATTGGCTAGAGAAGGCTGGCTTGCTCTGGCCCCTGCAACGCTTCGAGCGCCGCTCTCCAGACTGACATGGTGGCGGGTGCCTGACGTTCAAGGCTGATCTGGTCGATCATCGCCACCAGACGCTCCAGATCGGCAAAGCTGCGCGGAGAACGCGGGACCAGATAATCCGCCGCCCCCTCTGCCAGCGAAAGGCCGCGCTGCGCTGCCATCGACTCGATGAGCTGCGCCGCCATGACGTCATCAGGCTCACCCAGTTCAAGTTGCAAAGACCCGCCAAGACGCGATTGCAGGTCTGGCAGGGCAATCTCCCATGGCTGAGAGTTGACGATCAACAGCAGCGGCTCTCCCGCGCGCGACCCGCCTTTCTGGCTGGCGTTCCAGCGGTGGAAGAGATCGGTTTCCGCTGCGCTGTCTGCATCATCGATCACGTCGATGCCCTGCGCCCTGGCCCAGCGTCCTAACAGCGATTTGCCTGACCGCGCGGGGCCGGTCAGTACGGCAGTGTGAAACGGCCAGCTTTCCGGCGCACGCAGCGCGGCAATCACCGCTGCATTCGCGTTGCCGATGACAATCGCGTCAGGATGACCCTTGCCTGCCGGCTCCAGCGGGAGCGCAATCTGCGATACAGGGGACATCAGAGCACCGCACCCGCGCTCAGCGGCTGATGGCAAGCGCGCCGCCACTCTGGCGCACATTGAACCCGCGCGCCCGAAGCGAATTGGCGAGAGCGTCAATCTCTCCGCCATAGCTTACACTCATCACGGATGTTCCACCCATGGCGGTGCTGGTGACCGCAACGCCGCGCACACCTTGAGTGCCCCGCACACCCGAAAGCGCCGCGTCAAAGGCCATGGCATCTGGCGTTGCAAACTGGACCACGAAATTGCGCACGACAGCGGCCTCCGGTGTAGGCTGCTGCTCAGTCTGGGAAGCCGCAGTCGCCTCAGCAGACGATGACGCCGCAGCCGCCGCTCTGGCTGCGGCTTCGCGCGCGCGGATCGCCTGACCGATATCAATCAGACGCTGAAGTGCGGGATCAACCGCACCAGATCCGCCAATGCGCAAGGTGGGATCAGGCTGGAGCTTCCCATCGACCAGCGCCTGTTCAAAAATGCGATCCATCCGCTCAACCGCTTCGGAAAGCATTCCATCGATCGCCTCTGCGCTCGCCGCTTCGAGCACAAAGCTCTCGAGCACTTTGCTGTCAGGGCCATATCGCGCGGTGAATGTGCCCGTCACTGGGCCTCCGGGGAACTGATATTCGAGCCGCGCAATCGGGATAAGCGCATCAGCGGCGCTGTATTGGTCCAGCGTGCTGCGCCACCATGCCCGGCTACGCCTGCCGGTCTGGCCGTAATTCAGCAGCAACGAATCCCCGCCAGAGCCGCTGGGCCGGACATAGTCGATCCGGCTGTTACCCGGATTGAATTCGGCCCATGCCCGCTGCCATGGATTGCGCACTTCAAATGTCGTGTAAGAACCCGCCGTCGCCGTGACAGGAAGGAGCAGCATCGGCGCAGAACTGCGCGCCCGCGCAGAGCCGCCCAGAAAGCGCCCGGCGCGCTGACGGTCAAAGATCACGCCCAACTTTCCGATATACCGTTTCGGGCCGATTTGCTCGCGCTGGATCACGATGGCAGAGACCAGTCCTGAAAGCTGCCCGTCGGAAATCGCGGGGCCGCCAGCCCTCTTCCACGCATCACGCTGAGCCTGCCGCCACGCCTTTTCGCGCGCGTCACGGGCATTATCGCCGCGCATATCCACCTCGATCCCGCGCACTTCGATGTCCGAGCTTGATGCGGTCGGCGCAATTCCCCGCTCTCCTGTGACTTGCGCCAGCACCAGCGCATAGGCACCCGCCAGCAGGCCCACAGCAACAATTGCCGCGCCTAGTCGCGCGCCTGCCCGCGCCACAAAGCGGGGCGGTGAAATGGCCTCGAAAACCGGGCGGAAAGAGAGCGTGCGTGTCACCATCGGGGAAATCGCCTTCCCTTTGCCCAAAGGCGAGTGGAATTCCAAGCGCGAAAGGCTACAGCATGTCGATATGAGCAATCAGGACGATCAGAACGCGGCTCCGATCAATGGTGCAAAACCGGGCGGCTACACCTATGCTGGCGCCGGAGTGGACATCGCGGCGGGCAATGCGCTGGTCCGGGCCATTGCTCCACTGGCGAAAGCCACCGCGCGGCCCGGCGCGACAAGCGAGCTGGGCGGCTTTGGCGGGTTCTTCGATCCGAAGGCGGCAGGCTACACCGATCCGCTGTTGGTTGCGGCCAATGACGGCGTGGGCACTAAGCTGAAGCTGGCGATTGATTTTGACCGACATGACACGGTCGGCATTGATCTGGTCGCGATGTGCGTCAACGATCTGATCGTCCAAGGCGCAGAGCCGCTGTTTTTTCTCGACTATTTCGCCACTGGAAAGCTGGAAAACGGCGTTGCCGAGCGAGTTGTCGCCGGAATTGCCGAGGGCTGCAAGCAGGCAGGGTGCGCGCTTATCGGCGGTGAAACGGCGGAGATGCCGGGAATGTATGCGCCGGGTGATTATGACCTGGCCGGTTTCTGCGTGGGCGCGGTGGAGCGCGGCGAACAACTGACCGGAGGGCGCGTTGCAACCGGCAATATTCTGCTGGGCCTTGCGAGTTCAGGCGTTCATTCCAACGGATATTCGCTGGTGCGGCGTCTGGCGAGTGATCTTGGCTGGAAGCTCGACCGCCCGGCGCTGTTCGATCAGGAGCGATTACTGATCGATGCCTTGATTGAGCCGACTAAAATCTACGTCAAAAGCCTGCTGCCTGTTATCCGTGCTGGCCGGGTTAACGGACTTGCGCACATCACCGGTGGCGGCTTGCTTGAGAATCTGCCTCGCATTCTGCCCGATGGCGCGCACGCCCATGTCGACGCGGACCTGTGGCCACAACCACGGCTGATGGCTTTCCTGCAAGCGCAAGGCGGGATCGAGCCTGAAG
>JBARXS010000079.1:0-13101 GCA_049647465.1 Erythrobacter sp. | reverse complement strand
CGGCCTTGCGCGGCAAATCGGGGCTGGCGCTGGGCAATGTCGTGGGCTCGAATATCTACAACATCCTGCTGATCGGCGGAGCGACCATGAGCATTGCCCCGCTGCCACTGCCCGCCAGTCTGGCAGGTACGCAAATGGCTTTGCTCACGGCAAGCGCGGCAATGTTGCTGCTCTTACTGTGGAAGGTAAAGAGCATCGGGCGGCTGATCGGAGCCGGACTGGTCGCGGTGTTTGCGGGCAATGTGGTCTGGGTATTCGTGTGACGGACGCAGGCGGTTGAGCCATCGGGCCTGCCTTCATCTCCACTGGGCCGGATCAAGCGCCAACAGCTTGGCCAGCTGCTCGTAGAGCGCAGGCTCCTCGCGGCGCAGCGCACCGGGCTTTTCGAAGAATGTCACGATCGCCTCGGCGAAGAATTCTTCGTGATTGGTCGCTCCATAGGGATCAATCAAAGTGTCGCGCCCGCTCTCGACGCGTTCCAGATGCCCTTCATAGGCGCCGAGCATAGCCTTCTCCCAGCCCGCATACCCTTGTCCCTTGTTCAGGATCGGGATGCCGTTGGTATGGCCGGTCAGGCTGTCGAGCTGGTGGGCGAATTCGTGGATGACGACATTGTGGCCGTCTGCCGGGTCGAGGCCCCCTTGCAAGGCATGATCCCACGACAGGACCACCGGCCCGCGCGCCCAGCTTTCACCGAGCATGCCCAGGTCGCGTTCATGCACAATATAACCATCATGGCTGGGCCGGCGGGTGGTAAAGGCCGACGGATAAATCAGCACATTCCTGAGCGTGTCGTACCAGACCGGGATGTTGACGATCAGCAGGCACGCCTGCGCAGCGATGGACAGCCGCATTGCCTCGCTCACCTCCAGGCCGTTCTGGCCGCGAAACGTAATCTGGTCGAGGAACAGGTTGATCTTCCCCTCCAGCTTCAGCCGCAGCGGATCGGGCAATCGGCGCACAATTGGCACCAGTTCCGCAACCACCTCGCGCTGCGCGGCAGTGAGCGGGGTCGCCAGAAGCTGATCGCGCTTGCGCTGGCGTGATTGTCGGCGATGCCACCAGAATGCAGCAACAAGCAAAGCAAGCAGAACGAACGGTAGAGCGGCCATGGGAGCGAGATAAGGTCGGACCGGCCCGTTTGATAGGGGCGGCGGCTGATCGACAGAGGCGATTCAAAGCACACGGCAAGAGATTGAGTCCTTCCCGCCACACCCCTTCATCTGGAGTCACTGGATTCCGTGCGGACTCAACATCTTGTGGCGTTTACCTTTCGTTCCATGCGAAGTGTGGTGGCTTTACCAATCGTTAACCATATCCCGCGACCATTGAGTGCTTGACGGGGCTGCCTCAAGGACTCATGCCCTGTGGATAAGTATGGTTAAGAGCTGTTCGAGGAAATGACGTGGGCGTGATCGAGACGACTAAAACGCGGAAGAAGGTCGGGGCCAGGGTGCGCGCCGAGCAAGCCGCAATTGACACGCGTGCGTTGCTGCCGACGGGCCAAATCCTGAGCGGCGACTGTATCGAGGCGATGCGCAGCCTGCCCGACAATTCCATCGATTGCGTGTTTGCTGACCCGCCTTACAACCTGCAACTGGGCGGCGATCTGAACCGCCCCGACGGCTCTGAAGTGGATGCGGTGACCGATCACTGGGACCAGTTTGACAGCTTTCGCGCCTATGACGATTTCACCCGCGCCTGGCTCGGCGAAGCGCGCCGTGTGCTCAAGCCCGATGGCGCCTTGTGGGTGATCGGCAGCTATCACAACATCTACCGCGTCGGTGCAATCCTTCAGGATCTGGGCTTCTGGATCCTCAACGATATCGTCTGGCGCAAGACCAATCCGATGCCCAATTTCAAGGGCACCCGCTTTACCAATGCGCATGAAACGCTGATCTGGGCGAGCATGGGGGAAAAGGCGCGGTATCACTTTAATTATCGCGCAATGAAGACGTTAAACGACGAACTTCAGATGCGTTCTGACTGGGTTCTGCCGATCTGTTCGGGCGGTGAGCGCTTGAAAGAGGGCGGCAAGAAAGCGCATCCCACGCAAAAGCCCGAAAGCCTGCTCTATCGCGTGCTGCTGGCCACGACCGAGACCGGTGACGTTGTGCTCGACCCGTTTTTCGGCACCGGCACAACGGGTGCCGTTGCCAAGCGTCTGGGCCGCGAATGGATCGGGTGCGAGCGCGAGGATTTCTATCGCGGCGTCGCGGAAAAGCGGATCGAGAAAGAACTGCCGCTGGATGAAAGCGCGCTCAAGACCATGCAGAGCAAAAAGGCCGCGCCGCGCGTCGCCTTTGGCACTCTGGTGGAGAACGCGCTGATCCCGCCGGGCACGCGCGTATTCGATAAAAAGCGCCGCTGGATCGCGACAGTGCGCGCCGATGGCTCACTTGAAGTCGAAGGCCAAAACGGCAAGCCGCAGGTCGGCTCAATCCACGGCCTGGGCAAAGACCTGCAAGGCGCGCCCAGCTGCAATGGCTGGAGCTTCTGGCACTATGAAAAGGGCGGCGAAGTCCTGCCCGTGGACGCCGCGCGGCAGATGTATCTGCTCGCCAACGAAGACTGACCGGGCCAGAGGCTCTACCCGGTCGCCCCTTTTGTGATAGTGCGCCTTATCGCTATCATAAGGGGGCATCCGCGATGACACTCGAACAGAAGCTCACCCTGCCATGCGGGGCGCAGATGCCCAATCGCCTGGCCAAGGCTGCGATGACAGAGGGTCTGGCGGATGCGCGCGGACTGCCCACGCCTGAACTTGAGCGGCTCTATGGCATCTGGTCTGACGGTGGCTGCGGGATGCTGCTGTCCGGCAATGTTCAGATCGACCGCGACCATCTGGAGCGCCCCGGCAACGTCATCATCGACCGCGAACTGGACGATGTGGAGCGCGCCGCGTTCCAGCGATGGACCGCCGCGGGCACTCGCAACGGCAACCATTTCTGGGCGCAGATCAGCCATGCCGGACGCCAGACTTTCTCTATGATCAACCCGCATCCCAAGGCCCCCTCTGCGGTGAAGCTGGGGCTGCCCGGCGGCCAGTTTGGCGAACCGGTCGCGCTGCAAGATGCGGAGATCGAGGAGATCATCGCGGCTTTCCTGCGCGCGGTGCGCATCTGCAAGGAGGTCGGCTTTACCGGCATCCAGATCCATGCAGCCCATGGCTATCTGATCTCGCAATTCCTCAGCCCGCGCTCCAACCAGCGCACTGATCGGTGGGGCGGTTCCCTCGAAAATCGGGCGCGGCTGTTGCTGGAAGTGATTGAGCAAGCGCGCGACATGGTCGGTCCCCAATTCCCGATCAGCGTTAAACTCAACCGCGCCGATTTCCAGAGAGGCGGCTTCGGATTTGAGGACAGCCTGCAGGTTGTCACCTGGCTGCAAGAGCGCGGCGTTGACCTGATCGAGATTTCGGGCGGCACATATGAGCAGCCAAAGCTGTTGGGCATCGAGGGGATGGAGCCTGCGGAGAATCCGGATGTCGCCGCTTCCACCGCCGCGCGCGAGGCCTATTTCGTCGATTTTGCCAAGGCGATGAAGGAAACAGTCACCGTACCGCTCATGGTCACTGGCGGCTTTCGCAGCAGGGCGGCGATGGAGCAGGCGGTATCCAGCGGGGCGGCAGATGTTGTGGGTCTTGGCCGGCCATTATGCGTGCAGACTGACGCTGCAAACCGTCTGCTCGAAGGCGCGGACGTTTTGCCGACGGTGGAAAAAGAGCTGTCGCTCTTCCCGCCCTTCCTTCAATTCCTGACCGCGATCAAGCCATTGCGCGCAGCTGCCGGGTTTGCCACGCAATTCTGGTTTTACATGCAAATCTATGCGCTCGGACGCACCGGACGCACGAACCCGGACGTATCTGTATTCAAGGCATGGCGCTCGGTGGAAAAGGAACACGCGACACGATTGAAGGCGATGCGCTCGGCTTGAGGCGATGACGTGGTGCGTGTGTCGCAGGGCAAACTGCCCGATTTTGCGACACTCCGACACAATGCAACTGATTATCGTCTGCTAAAAACGGCCCGCCGCACCTGACCGCTTGGTCAACGATATTAGCAGCTTACGTTCATCCAGCTCGCGCAATGCCCCCTTCGTGTTCGTCACTGGTGGGGCAAATCAAGAGTGAGGATGATTATGACAAACCCCCGTTTGACTTTCGCCGCCAGCGCGATCGCGCTTGGCATGGTAGCGTTCCCGTCTGCTGCCTTTGCGGGCGAGCCCTATGCAGGATTGAGCGCTGGTGTGGTTCTGCCGGAAGACAGCGACAATGCAGGCCAGTTCAACACGACTGTGCCAGCGACACCGGACTTCGGAGAAATCCCGACTGATACTGATCTGGCGTGGACGACCGAGTTCGACACCGGCTTCGCGGTCAATGGCCAGGTCGGTTACGCCTTCGACAATGGCGTCCGGATTGAGCTGGAAGGCGCCTATTCACGCGTTGACGTTGATACCCATCGCGGCCTGACCGTTGGCGGCGGCGATATCGAGGGTGTGGACGTTGCCGTCCTGACGCGGGGCGCAGCCGATGCGAACAACCCCACGGTGGGCGCAGTGATCGCGGACGGGCAGGGCGACGTCACCAATTTCGGGCTGTTCGGCAATGTTTTCTATGACATTCAAACTGGCACCGGCTTCAAACCCTATGTCGGCGCAGGCGCAGGATATCAGTGGGTCGATGTCGAATATTCGCCCTCTGGCGTCGATATTGCCGATGATGACGATGGTGTCTTTGCCTATCAGTTGATGGCTGGCGCCAGTTATGAGGTGAACGATGCCGTTGAACTGTTTGGCCAGTACACGTGGCGCGACAGTTTCGAGGATGCGGATATCGATCTCAACCTGTTGCCCGCGACCCTTGGCGTGGAGAGCGCGCAGTCGATTGTTTCGGCCGGGGTGCGCGTAAAGCTGTGACCTGACAGGCGTTGTCAAAGCAGGCAAATCAATGGAGCGCGCGGAGCAGTCTGCGCGCTCCGATTTTGTGTGGCACAATCTGAGGAAGCCTCTGTCCTACTCGCGGCTCTTCTATTATGCCTGCCCGCATGACTTTGACTAACCTTTCGCTCCATCTTGACCTGCGATTTTTGGCCCCTCCGGCCGATGGCAGGATTTCTGGTCCTGAACAGTGTGTCAGGTGTGTCAGACATGCTGCGCGCGGGGGCGATATTCGATGACTGCTTCCGTTTACATTCATCCCATCGCCTTCGCGACCGGCCCGCAGGTTGAAGACGGCGCCGCGATCCGGCTTGGCGGGAGCCTTGTTTACGCCAGCCGCTTTGCTCTGGTGGTGCGTGACAAGGGCATGGTTGTACGGCGCGAACTGTTTGGCATGCGCGAGGCGATGAAGGTGCTCGGCGCGCTGGACGGGCCTTTGGGCAGGGACGCTGCCGCTCAATGGGAAAACCTCGCCAGACAACACGCGCCCCTGCAATTGGGAGAGCGTGTGATCCGGCTCGACCAGCCGCAGATCATGGGTATCCTGAACGTCACACCGGACAGTTTCAGCGATGGCGGGGACTTTCTCGACAATCCTGAAGAAGGCCGCGCGCATGCCGCCGCTATGCTTGAGGCGGGCGCGTCAATCATCGACATTGGCGGCGAAAGCACGCGCCCCGGTGCGGCGGCGACATGGGAGGGCGACGAAAAAGAGCGCGTCCTGCCCGCGGTCGAATATTGCGCAGGCATGGGCGCCGCGATCAGCGTGGATACACGGCGCGCAGGCGTGCTCGAAGCGGCCTTGGAAGCGGGCGCGCATATGGCGAACGATGTTTCTGGCATGCGCTATGATGAGAGGATGGCCGAGACGGTGGCTGCCGCGCGCTGTCCTGTCATCCTGATGCATGCGCCGGGCACGGGCGATGATCTGCATGCCAAAAACCACTTGGACGGCGGGACTTATACCGACGTGGTGAGCGAGGTGTTCGACTTCCTCAAACATGGTCGCGAAAAGGCGATTGTGGCGGGCATTGCCGAGGATCGCATTGTGCTTGATCCCGGCATCGGCTTTGGCAAATCGCTTGGTGACAATCTCGCTTTGCTCAATGCCTTGCCGCTGTTCCATGCGCTGGGCAGCCCGTTGTTGCTGGGCGCAAGTCGCAAGCGGATGATCGGCGCGCTCTCAACCGAGGAACCTGCCGAAGACCGGCTGGGCGGATCGGTGGCTCTCGCGGTGAAGGCGATGGATGCCGGCGTGCATCTGATAAGGGTGCATGATGTGAAAGACAGCGTGCAGGCGCGCAATGTCTGGCGCGGGATGCGCGATGCTGCCCTGACCGACTTCAGCCAGTTGGAACCTATCACCTGAGGTAACATACGATCTGTAACCATGGCTGAGAACCTGGGCAATTCTCTGGAGATGGCCAGGAAAGACCCCGCGAAACAGTGGCAAAGGGCCTTTGCGTTTATGGGCCGCGCGGTTTAGCGAGCGTCTCTGTACAGTCATGCAAGTGCGTCAAAGCGCGTTTGTAAAACAACACCGGAGACCGAAATGCGCCGTTCCACTTTGCTCGCCATTACCAGTGCCGCCGCCGTCATCGGGACCGCAATCGGGGCCGTTCCGGTTCTGGCTGATGGCCACACCGATGCCGGAGCGAAGCAGGAGACCGGAATGACGCCGGTGGGCGTGACGCCTGACGATTTGCTCGCGCCCTATTACACGGCGTTGAAGTCGCAGATTGATCTGCCCGTCGCGCCCGCCAACGCCTCGCTTGCGCCCGATACTGCGATCACGCGGCTCGCCTTTGGCAGCTGTAACCACCAGTCGCGCTCGCAAAGCTACTGGAGCGTAATCGCGGGCGATAATCCGCAGGCCTTCCTGTTTATCGGCGACAACAATTACGGGGATAATGGCTGGGACGGCGATCCCTCGCTGCCCACTTTGCGCGCCGCCTATGCCAAGCAGGCAGCCACGCCCGAACTCACCGCGTTCCGTGCCAAAGTGCCGATGATGATCACATGGGACGATCACGATTACGGCATGAATGATGCGGGCGGCAATTTCGCCTATCGCAGGTGGTCTGAAACCCTGTTTGAGACATTCTGGGGCTCCACCGCCGAAGTCCAGTCACGCCCGGGCATCTATGACAGCCGCATGGTCGGGCCAGAGGGGCAGCGCACGCAGATCATCCTGCTCGACACGCGCTATTTCCGCTCTCCGCTTAACCGGATGGACTACACGCCGGAACGTCCGCCGCTGGGTGTTTATCTGCCGAGCGAAGACCCCAACGCGACCATGCTGGGCGCGCAGCAGTGGGAATGGCTCAAGGCCGAGCTGGCCAAGCCTGCCGATTTCCGCATCGTCGCCAGCTCCATTCAGGTGCTGACCGACGCACACAATTACGAAAGCTGGGAGAACTTCCCGCTTGAGCGTGAGAAGCTGTACGCCATGCTGGCGGGGCGCGCGGAAAGCGGTCTGGTGCTGCTGTCGGGGGATCGGCATGCGGGCGGTGTTTACACCGATACGCCCGCCGCAGCCGGGGGTGAGACCCTGTGGGAGCTGACCAGCTCTTCGCTCAACTTTTCCTTCTCGACAACCGAGCGCAACACCGAGCGCGAGCCGGACGCCAAGCGCCTGACCGACTTTATCTCCGAAGAGAATTACGGCCTGATCGACATTGATTGGACCGCGCGCACCTTCACCATGACGATGAATGGCAATACCGGGGATCAGATCGTGACGCGCACCGTCGAATGGTGAGCGTGACGCCGATTTCTAAAGGATAAATCCGCCGTCGGTCACAAGCACATGGCCGGTGATATTCGCGCCGCTATCGCCCAGCATATACAGGATCTGGTCCGCAATTTCGTCTGAGGTGGCAAAGCGGTTTAGCGGGGTGCTCTTTGCCATGTTCCTGATCGTGGCATCGCGCCCGTGCTTTTCGACGGCCTTGTTAAAGTCCTCGCCGCTCTCCCAGATCGCGGTGTCCACGCCGCCCGGCGCGATGGCGTTGACGCGAATGTTTTGCGGTGCCCCCTCGAGAGCGGCCATGCGCGACATATGCGCGACGGCCGCCTTGGATACGCCATAGGCTCCGGTGGCGGGCACGACCTTGACCCCGGTTGAGGACGCAACGACAACCGCGCTTCCACCTTTGTGCTGCATCGCGCGCATAGCGGCGGAAAGCGTCAGAAACGCGCCATCAAGGTTCACATCCATCACGCGGCGCCATTCGGCAAAATCCAGCGTGCCGATCGTGCCAAACCCGCCGATCCCGGCATTCACAACCGCATGGTCCAGCCCGCCAAGCTTGGGCTCAATCGCTTTCCAGAGCGTTTCGTCCGCGACGCTGCCGATGAAGTGTTCGACCTCGCAACTGTCCGGCAGGTCGAGCGCGTTCAGCCCGTCTGCGTTGACGTCGTTGAGAAACAGCTTGGCCGCGCCGCGCGCCGCCAATGCCCTAGCACACGCCGCCCCGATGCCCGAGCCAGCGCCAGTGACGAGGGCGGTGCGCCCTGTGAAGTCTTTGATCACGTTCATGCCGCCCGCGCTAGGCGGTGCAGGTCAGCGGATCAAGCCGCGTTGTCGATCCCCAGATCACTCAGCTTGCGATACAGCGTTGACCGCCCGATCCCGAGCCTGCGCG
The DNA here is from genome assembly GCA_049647465.1 of Erythrobacter sp. Taxonomy (GTDB): domain Bacteria; phylum Pseudomonadota; class Alphaproteobacteria; order Sphingomonadales; family Sphingomonadaceae; genus Erythrobacter. Next base: position 4,513 of record JBARXS010000079.1, on the reverse strand, counting down.
CAACTTCGGTCATGCGGCCGCGATAATGGCCGATGGCGAGGCGGATCACGTCGGCTTCGATGTCTTCCAATGGGCGCAGATTGCCGTCTTCGGTGTAGAGCATCACGCCTACACCATCGTGGAATTGCTGTCCGCCGGTTGCGACTTCCTGCTCGCCCAGCATTTCCGAAAGTTGCGGGAAGCTCTCATCAGTCAGCGTGTTGCCTTCGCAATAGACCGCCGCGCGGAAAAGCACGGATTGCAACTGGCGCACATTGCCCGGCCAGTCATAGGCTGCCAGCAGCGCAAGCGCGCTGTCACTGACGGAGAGTGATTTCAGCCCCGGCTGTTCGCCAATGCGGCCAAGGAAATGGCGCGACAAGGCGGCGATATCGCCGGTGCGCTCTCGCAACGGTGGCAAGGTGATGCGGGTCGCGCCCAGCTTGCTAGCGAGTTTTAGGTCGAACAGTCCCCCTGCGCACAGTTCATCAAGCGAATGGTTGCTGGCGGACAAGAGCCGGATATCGACGCGGAAGCCATGCGCCGCACCCACTGGCCGGACAATGCCGGTTTCCAAAGCTTCGGCGAGGCGTTTCTGCACGCTGAGCGAAATGCGATCCACTTCATCGAGGAGCAGCGTGCCGCCGTCGCAGTGCTGCATCGCGCCGATCTGGCGATCAAATGCACCGGGAAAGGCGTTGGGCTCATGGCCGAACAAGACTGACTCGAGCGAATTGGGGGCAATGCTGGCGACATTGATGACGCGCAAAGGCGATTTTGCACGGGGGCTGGCGGCGTGCATCGCGCGCATCAGCATTTCCTTGCCAGTGCCGCTTTCGCCTTCGATCAGGGAATGGGAATGGCCGCGCGCTGCCTTTGCTGCCTGGGCAAGGGCGGTGCGGAATGTCGGCGCGGTCCCGATCATCGCATCAAAATCGAGTGCTGCGGACATTTTCTCGGTCAGCGGCGCAAGCTCGTTGCGCGGTGCCTCCTGCGTCGTAACCGTGCGCAAGGCCTCCATCAGCCGGTCGGGAGAGACAGGTTTGACCAGATAGTCACTGGCGCCTGCGCGCATCGCTTCGACAGCGAGCAGCGGGGATGCGCTGGTGGTCAGCATCAGGATCGGCAAAGCGGGGCGGCGTTCTTTCAACTCGCGAATCAGCGTGCAGGCATCATCGCCCGGCACCCATTGGTCCAGCAGAATGGCGGAAAGCTGCATGCCTTCGCGCGTGCCCAGCATCGCAATCGCGGTTTCGGCATCGCTTGCCACGACCGTGCGCCAGCCATCGCGCGCGGCGATAGCAGTGATCAGCCGGCTTTGCGCTGGCTCATCATCAATCAGCATTACTAGGCGTGGACCCGGTTCCGACATGCGTGGCGCCTCTGCCCCCTCAATGCCCCGGAAAAACCGTCCCGAGGTGAAACGTCACGTCCAAATAGAGCAGCCGGGTAAAGACCAGATTAAGGCTGTTCTTCGCGACGCCTTCTCAGTTCCTCGGTTCGCCGCAATTTCGGCTGATCGCTGCGCGCCTCAGTCGGGGGACCTCTCATTTGCGGGGCTTGAGCATTGCGTGACGCTTCGATACGGGCGTCTTCCAGTGGACATCACTGTCGATGGGGCAAGATTTCGGCAACCTTTTGCCGTTTGCCCCGTTTGGGACCGAACAAGAGGGAATAAAAGGCCATGGCGAGCCAGGACATCGATCAAAAGGGCAAACTCTACAGCGGATTTATGGCGACGCTGAAATGGGTGATCCCGCTTATCGTAATCATTGTTGCTTTCGTGATGATGATTATCGCCTGAAAAGCCGGCTGAGCGCCAACCAATAAGGGGCCAAAACCACGTGAAAATCGCTGTTCTGAAAGAGCGCAAGGCGGGCGAAAGCCGCGTCGCTGCGACACCTGAAACGATCAAGAAGTTCGCGGGGTTAGGAAACGAGCTTGCGGTAGAAGCCGGAGCCGGTCTTTCAGCAGCCATTCCCGATGAGGCCTATGCCGAGGCTGGCGCCACAGTTGGCACACTCGCGAGCGTGATGAAGGATGCGGACATTGTCCTCGCCATTCAGGCCCCCGACGTTGAGCACCTGAAAGGTGCAAAGCCGGGCGCGATGGTCGCGGCGCTGTTTGATCCGTTCGCCAACGGTGACCTATTGGCAGACTATGCCAAGGCGGGCCTTGAAGCGCTGTCGATGGAATTCATGCCGCGCATCACGCGTGCACAGGGCATGGACGTGCTTTCCAGCCAGTCCAACCTTGCCGGATACAAGGCGGTGCTGGCCGCGGCGGACACCTATGGCCGCGCCTTCCCGATGATGATGACAGCGGCGGGCACGGTGCAGGCTGCGCGCTGCTTTATTATGGGTGTGGGCGTTGCTGGCCTTCAGGCAATCGCAACCGCGCGGCGTCTGGGCGCTCAGGTTTCAGCCACCGACGTGCGTTCCGCCACCAAGGAACAGATCGAAAGTCTCGGTGCAAAGGCGATCTTTGTGAAGGATGTCGCAGGTATCGAGGGCGAGGGTTCGGGCGGCTATGCAACCGAGATGAGCGATGAATACAAGGCGGCGCAGGCCAAGCTGGTTTCCGAGCACATCGCCAAACAGGACATCGTCATCACCACCGCGCTGATCCCCGGACGCGCTGCGCCCCGACTGATCACCGATGAACAGATCGCCACGATGAAGCCGGGCAGCGTCATCTATGACCTCGCCGTTGCCCAAGGCGGCAATGTCGAGGGCTCCGAGCCCGACAAAATTGTCGAGAAGCACGGTGTGAAAATCATCGGCTATTCCAACACGCCCGCGCATCTGGCCGCAGACGCATCAGCGCTGTTCTCGCGCAACCACTTCACCATGTTCCAGGCGTTCTGGGACAAGGAAGCGGGCAAGCCGGAATTCGACGAGGAAATCGGCGACGCAATCCGCCTGACCAAGGGCGGCGAGATTGTGAACGAAAGGCTGACAGCATGAAATGGTTTCAGGAGCTGCCGAATGGCATGCGAGCCTTGATCCTTATCATCGCGGCCGTGACCGTTGGAGCACTCATTCTCCAGTCGGGCTACACGGTTGGCAGCGCCACAGCCAAGGCGACACAAGCGGAAGAGACGAAATAATGGACTTCATCAGTATCCTCTCGATCTTCGTGCTGGCGTGTTTCGTCGGCTATTATGTGGTCTGGTCGGTGACCCCGGCTTTGCACACGCCTTTGATGGCGGTGACCAATGCGATTTCCTCGGTGATTATTGTGGGCGCGCTGATCGCGTCGGCTGAGGCTGGCAGCCCGGCGGCGAAGTATCTCGGCCTGTTCGGCGTAGTGCTGGCGAGCGTGAACATCTTCGGCGGCTTTGCCGTGACGGAGCGAATGCTGGCCATGTACAAGAAGAAGGAGAAGTGAGGATGGGCGCTCTCAACTCCGTCATTCCCGCGAACGCGGGAACCCAGAGCCGCATGCGTTGGTCTTCATTTCGCTGGGTCCCCGCTTTCGCGGGGATGACAGTGATGGCCGCAACCCCCGCGCACGCCGCGACGGGTGACACCGGCACCCCGGCCTGGGCGATGCTCGCTTATCTGGCGGCGGGTGTGTTCTTCATCCTTGCTCTGCGCGGGCTTTCCAGCCCCGCGACCAGCCGCACGGGTAACCGGTATGGCATGGTCGGCATGTTGATCGCCGTGGTGACAACGCTCGTGACGCACAATCTCGCCAATGCGGTCGAGATCGGGATTGCCATCTTTATCGGTGCGCTGATCGGTGTGACCGTCGCGCGCACGATCGCGATGACGGCGATGCCCGAACTCGTCGCAGGCTTTCACAGCCTGGTGGGTCTGGCTGCGGTGGTCGTGGGCCTTGGAGCGTGGCTTGACCCGGCCAGCTTCGGCATTGTCGATGAGGCTGGACAGATACTGATGGTCAGCCGGATCGAGCTGGGCCTTGGCATCGCCATCGGGGCGATCACCTTCTCGGGTTCGATCATCGCCTTCCTGAAACTGTCTGGCCGGATGAGCGGGTCGCCGATCATGCTGCCGGGCCGCCACATCATCAATCTGGGCACGCTGGTCGCCATTATCGGGATCATCGGTTTCTACGCGGTCTCCCCCGAAGGCGGGGCAGGCGTGGGTTGGCCGATCATCGCGATCACGATCCTCGCCTTTATCATCGGTTTCCTGCTGATCATCCCGATTGGCGGCGCGGATATGCCGGTCGTCGTCTCCATGCTGAACAGCTATTCCGGTTGGGCGGCCGCCGCGATGGGCTTCACGCTGGGCAACAGCGCGATGATCATCACCGGCGCGCTGGTCGGGTCATCGGGCGCGATCCTCTCCTACATCATGTGCAAGGCCATGAACCGCAGCTTCATCAGCGTGATCGCGGGCGGCTTTGGTGCAGAGGATAGCAGCGGTGCCAGCGGCGAACCGCGCGAACAACGCCCCTATAGACAGGGCAGCGCGGACGATGCGGCCTTCATGCTGGAGCAAGCTGAAAGCGTCATCATCATTCCCGGATACGGCATGGCGGTGGCACAGGCGCAGCACGTGCTGCG
>JBARXS010000078.1:0-9768 GCA_049647465.1 Erythrobacter sp. | reverse complement strand
CCCGCCAAAACCTCATAGGCCAGAACCGCGCCTGCCACCGCCGCATTCAGCGAATCCGCGCGGCCCATCATCGGCATCGTGACGCGCAGGTCGCATTCGGCCTCATACGCCTCTGGCAGGCCCTGGGATTCGTTGCCAACCAGAATGAAGCACGGCGCGGAGTACGGGGCTCCACGATAGGGTACCGCATCGCGCAAAGATGCGGCGATCAATTGGCCGCCCGTGCTGCCGACACCACCTCCCGAACCACCGCGCAGCCAGGGCACAAACTCGTCCCACCGCGCCCGCGCGATACTTTGAGTGAACACCGCGCCCATGCTGGCGCGCACCGCCTCCGCGCTGAACGGATCGGCGCAATCATCAATCAGTATCAGCCCGCCCGCTCCCACCGCATCGCAGGTGCGCAGCATCGTGCCCAGATTGCCCGGATCGCGCAGCTCTTGCGCCACCATCCAGATCGGAGCCGTGCTGCGGTCAAGGCGATCGAGGCCTGTATCAAATTCGTCAAATACACCCACGACGCTTTGCGTGTTCGATTTGCCGGTGATCTTGGAAAGGATGTCCGGCGCGGTCGTGATGACCTCCCCGCCTGCCTCGCTCACTGTGTCTTCCAGCCCTGTCAGCAGCGCATGATAGTCGCGCCCCTCGGCCATGACCAATTGGCGCGGGAGATAGCCGGAAACGCGGGCATCTTCGAGCAGTCGCAGGCCTTCGACCAGAAACTGGCCTGAGCGTTTGCGGTGCTTTTTGTCCCGCAGCGAGCGCAGATACTTGACGGTCGGGTTGGAGAATCCGGAAATGTGCTTGCGCATGATTGTCTTACCGGTCCGAACAAGGTGGCCGGTGCGAACGAGGTGGCAGGATTGGCGGCGCGCTGATCATTCCTCGCCGAAACCGTCCTCTATCAGCCCGACAAGCTGGGCAAGCACCGCCTCCGCGCCATCGCCTTCGACTATGACATCAACCGTGTCACCCCTGGCCGCGCCCAGCATCATCAGGCCCAGGATCGATCCGCCCGCCGCAGCCTTAGAATCCTTGGCAACCTGCACCTTTACGTCCTGTTCAAGCGCCGCAACCGCGCCCACAAATTTGGCGCTGGCCCGCGCATGCAGCCCGCGCTGGTTCACAATCGTCACAGATTGCCGCACGTCACTCATCGCCCAACAGCTCACTCGCAACAGTGATGTAGTTGCGCCCCGCTTCCTGTGCGGCTTCGACGGCTTCGGTGACGCTCATTTTCTTGCGCGCCCCTGCAAGCCGGATAAGCATTGGCAGATTGATCCCGGCGATCACCTCGACCTTGCCCGCATCCAGCAGCGATATCGCGAGATTTGACGGTGTCCCGCCAAACAGATCGGTCAGGATGATGACGCCCTTGCCACCATCGACCGCCTCAATCGCATCGGCGATTTCGGTGCGACGCTGTTCCATATCGTCATTGGCGTCGATGCACACTGTCGCAACTGCGGATTGCGCGCCGACAACGTGCTCCATCGCCTGAACGAACTGGTCGGCAAGGCGACCATGGGTGACCAAAATCAGTCCGATCATTGCTGTTCGATTATTCCCGGCCGATTATGTGTGAAGATGTGGTCCATGCTCTGAACTCGTATGCGCCCTGTCTGATTTGGATTTGGTCTGATTTGGTTTCGGCCTGACTTGGACCGGCCTCAATGTCGATTGCGCGTTTTGCCCCTGTTGCAAGACGGGTCATTTCCGCGACCCCCGCTCGATTTCATCCGTTGCGCGGGACCCGAGATTGCGATGGCGGACAGTGGGCGAAAATCCGGCTTCGCGCAAGCTTTGCGCCATCCGTTCGGCGGTGAATACCGAGCGGTGTCTCCCGCCGGTACAACCAAAGGCGACATGAACATAGGCTTTGCCCTGCGCGGCATAGCGCGGCAGCAGTGTCGTGAGCAGGTCAAAAATCTGGTTGAAAGCGAGAGTAAAGCCCGGATCGCGCAGGATATGTTCGCCGACGGGCGCGTCCTGCCCGGTCAGTTCGCGCAACTCCTCAATCCAGTGCGGATTATCGAGGAAACGCATGTCGAATACCAGATCGGCCAAAGGCGGCATGCCGCGCGCAAAGCCGAAGCTGGAGACGGTCAGCGTCATTGCCCCATCCTCACTTGGCTCGAACTGTTCACGCACATGGCTCTGCAATTCGTTGCTGGAAAGCTCGGTTGTGTCGATCACGATGTCAGCCCAACGGCGCAGGGGCTCAAGCAATTCCCGCTCTGCCGCGATCCCGTCGCGCACCGTGCGGCCCTGAGCCATGGGGTGGCGGCGGCGGGTTTCGTTATAGCGCCGCTCCAGCTCTCCGCCCGCACAGTCAATAAACATGAAGGTTATTGCAAGGTCCGGACGCGCGGAGAGCTCCTTTACCAGCCTTGTAATCTCCGCTGGGACAAAGCCGCGGGTGCGCGAGTCAAACCCGATTGCGAGCGGACCCTGAGACCGGTCTGCGGCAGGGGAGACGAGGCCGTCGAGCAGGCGTACGGGGAAATTGTCGATCGTCTCCCACCCCAGATCCTCCAGCACATCGAGCGCTGTGGACTTGCCCGCACCCGACAGTCCTGTGACCAGCAACAAGCGCTGTGGCTCGCTTTCCTGATCCGGGTGTTTTGCGACTGGCTTATCCATTGCGGTTCCCTCTTGGCGGAAATTCTGGCCTGTGAAAGTGGATTTTTGACTTAACCTCTCTCGAGTCCTTCACCGTGGCTGTCATGTATCGAAATCATCCCGAAGCCCAATATGTTCGAAGCTCGCTACACGGTCAGAGCCCCATGCATGTCCAAAGCAATCCGTGCGCGCTGGACCGGGGCAATTGTGCCGGGAGTAAAGGGCAGGACGGGAATGGTGCAGCCCAGAATGCTGCGCGTGCCGGGGGCGCGGGGCAGGCGTTCGGTCATATCCGTTAGCGTCAGGATCAGGGCGACCGGGCAGGGCGGGGCAACGGGAAATCTGGCAAGACCCACCCCTCGCACTTCGATAAGCCCTTCGATGTTGGGCGGTGGCGAGGCCATGATGTGCGGAGCATCGCCGGTTTCGACCCTCGTAAGAGTGACGCCGTCATCCCCGATCAGCTGTGCGCCGCGCTCTATCAATGCGAGCGCAAGGCTGGATTTGCCTGCTCCCGGCTCGCCTTCGATCAACAGCGCGCGACCCTCGATTGCAACGGCGCTGGCCTGCAGCACGAGTGTTTCGGGGTGAGAGGTTTTGCCCATCACAACGCTCTTGCTATGACGCGCCTGCCATCAGGCACTGGGCAGGCGGACACGCAGGCAGGCACCCGGCTTTCCATCGGGGCGCGCTTCTGCAGTCAGGCTGCCGTCATGCGCCTCGGCAATGGCGCGCGCAATGGCGAGGCCGAGCCCTGAATGGTTGCCGAAGTCCTCCTTGTCAGGGCGCACGGAATGGAACCGTTGGAATACTTTGTCACGGCTGTCTTCGGGAATGCCGGGACCGGAATCGCAAACGATCAGCGTGGTGCACTCCCCGTCATTGTCGATCAGCACTTCGATGGGCGCATCGGGCGGAGAAAACGACACCGCGTTATCCAGCAGGTTTTCAACCACACGCTCCAGCCTTGCGCCGACACCCATGACAATTGCGGCAAAGCCCCGCGTGTTCAGTTCGATCCGGCGGTCCTGATTTTCGGAACGGAATTCCCGGCTGCCGATGATGGCGCGCACCAGATCGGAAAGGTCGATCCGCTCCAGCGTCGCGCGCGACATTTCCGCATCGATCCGGCTGGCATCGGAGATTTCGCTGACAAGCCGGTCAATCCGGCGCACATCATGCGTGGCGATTGCGGTCAGTTCCTCTCGCAGTGCCGGGTCGTCGACGCGGGGCAGCGACTCAATCGCGCTGCGCAGGCTGGCGAGCGGATTCTTGATTTCATGCGCCACGTCGGCGGCGAAGCTGTCGACTGCGTCAATGCGCTGGCGCAGCGCCCCTGTCATGTCGGAGACGGCCCGGGCCAGCAGGCCGATCTCATCAGAGCGTTGTGGCAGGCGGGGAACCTCCACCTCCCGCTCACGCCCCTGTCGCACGCGCACGGCAGCGCGGGCCAACTGGCGCAGCGGGGTCACAATGGTGCGGGCAAGAAACAGCGAGAGCAGAGCCGATGCGCCAAGAACCACCATCACCGCGATACCAAGGGCGGTGCGTGCAGAACGCACGCTTTCAGTGATATCCACCGCGTTTCTGACAGTCAGCAGGGTCGCACCGTTCAGGCCAACCGGCGACGCGGCAATGATAACCGGTGATCCATCGCGCCAGTCATACAGGCTGATCTGGCTGACACCTTCCTCGCGCGCACGGGCGAGTTCGGGCCAGGCATCAGCCTCCATCGATTCGGGTTCAACATAGTCAGGGACTGCCTCCGCGCTGACAATCGTATCCACTGTGCGGTCCAGCCAGCGCGCGAATTGCTGGTCCCATGTGTCATTGGTGATGTCATCGAATTCGAATGCGGGACCATCCAGTTCAAAACTATCGGCAATCAGCGTGCCCTCTGCGTCAAACATGCGCATCCTCATGCGCTGCTCCTTGCCGATCTGCACCAAAAGGGCATTCTGTCGCTCTCGCGTCGCCCCCGCCAGAGCTTCAGCAGAGATCTGCGCTTCGATCCGGGCCAGTTTGAAGCGTTCATTGATCAACTGCGTGCGATAGCTGTCGAGATAGAACAGGCCGCCGCCCAGCAAAGCAAGCGGCATGATATTTACGATCAGAATTCGCGCAGTGAGGGCAAACCGGCCAGTCGTGCTTAGCGTTTCACCACCTCGCGCGACCCCTCTCGAGGTGAAGCGCACGCGGGTGTCTTCAGCCACTGTGCGGGACGCCGGATCGCCTGGTTTCGGCTGGTTTGCGAGATCGGAATGCGCGTTCATCTGGGTATGTTCATTCAGGACGGGCCGCGTCAGACTTCGTTAAAGCTGTAGCCAGCGCCGTAGAGGGTATCGATCGCTGCGAACCGGTCATCGACCACGCGAAACTTGCGACGCATTCGCTTGATATGGCTGTCGACCGTGCGGTCATCGACAAACACATCGTCGGGATAGGCTGCGTCCATCAACTGGTTGCGGCTCTTGATCACTCCAGGCCGGGCGGCCAGCGCCTCAAGGATCAGGAACTCTGTCACGGTCAGGCTCACCGGCCTCTCATTCCACGTCACATAATGGCGCGCGGGGTCCATATACAGCTTGCCGCGCGCAATGATCGGATGCGCGTTGGCCGATGGCCCAGTCGATGACCCGGTGTCGTTTTCAAACTCGCGCTCTGGCTCTGCGCGGCGCAGGATGGCGCGAATGCGGGCGATCAACAGGCGCTGACTGAATGGTTTGGCGATGTAATCATCCGCGCCCAATTCCAGCCCTGCTTCTTCGTCTTCCTCGTCATCTTTGCTGGTGAGGAAAATGACCGGCAAGGGGGAGTGTTCGCGCACCCGCCGCAGCAATTCCATCCCGTCCATTTTCGGCATTTTGATATCGAACACGGCAAGGTCTGGCGGGTTTTCCAGCAAAGCCTTCAGCGCAGTCTCGCCATCGGAATATAGCCGGGTCACAAATCCCTCGGCCTGCAATGCGATGGAGACCGTGGTAAGGATGTTGCGGTCATCATCCACCAGCGCGATTACGCCCGCTTCCTCTGAGACGCCAACCGGCGCGCGCGCGCCTGTCGACGTCTCAGGTGTGGAATGGTCTGAAACGGGGCCTGGCGAATGGGTTAACGAGGGGTCGCGCTGAGACGCGGTCGCAGCACTCATCTCCTCAGGGCGTGGGGGTGTGGCGATAGCCATTTTTGCATTTTTCCTCCGGCATAAAGACCTAGCGGGAACGGGGCGGCAAGACAATCGACCGCGTAAGCACATTGCCCCGAAACACATCCGTCGCCCCATCGATCAGTCTGCCATCGACCCGTCCCGATGCTGACACCGTTCTGTCTGCCTTGCCTGTTACACCTGTCACACCTGTTGCGCGCCACGCGTTTGACGCGCCCAAAACGCCCGACTATGCCGCATTTCGGGATTTTGGGGGCTGAACGTCCACGGCGAATCGTCCATGCAGCGCTGACCACCTTGGGTCGATGTGCGCTGGATGATGCCAAGCCAATGCTTCGATCCCGGCTTGATAGTGATCTTTTGAAAGGACTGACTTTGACCCCCCTCGCACATTCGCTCGGTTCGCAAGGCATTGATACCTCCGCTGACATTTGCCCCAATTTCGGCACTGCCGCGCTGGTTGAGGCATCATTGGCCGCTGGCGAGGGCGCGCTGTCCAGGGACGGGGCGCTGGTGGTTCAGACCGGCGCGCACACTGGTCGCAGCGCAAAAGACAAGTTCATCGTCCGCGATGAAACGACCGAGGACACGGTGTGGTGGGGAAGGGTCAACGCCTCCATGACATCGGAGCATTTCGCTGCGCTGAAAGAAGATTTCCTCAAGGCCGTGGGCGAAAAAGAAACACTGTATGTCGCTGACCTGTTCGGTGGCTCCCAGCCCGAGCACCGCGTGAATGTCCGCGTGATCAATGAGCTGGCGTGGCACAACCTGTTCATTCGCACTCTGCTTGTGCGTCCGACAGTGGAAGAGCTGGGCGATTTTGCACCGGAATACACCATCATCGATCTGCCCAGTTTCCGCGCCGATCCTGCGCGCCACGGCACACGCGGTGAGACGGTAATCGCGGTCAACTTTACCGAAAAGCTGATCCTGATCGGCGGCACCAAATATGCCGGTGAAATGAAGAAGAGTGTGTTCGGCATTCTCAACTATCTGCTCCCCGCACAGGGCGTGATGCCGATGCACTGTTCGGCAAATATCAGTTCCGAAGGCAAGACCAGCATCTTTTTCGGCCTTTCGGGGACCGGCAAGACCACGCTGTCCGCCGATGCTTCGCGCACGTTGATCGGCGATGACGAGCATGGCTGGTCCGACACGGCGGTCTTCAATTTTGAAGGCGGGTGCTACGCCAAGATGATCCGCCTGTCCGAAGAGGCAGAGCCGGAGATTTATGCCACGACCAAGCGGTTTGGCACGGTGCTCGAAAATGTCGTGATGGACCCGGCCACGCGTGAGCTGGACTTTGACGACAACTCGCTCGCAGAGAACACGCGCGGCGCATATCCGATCGACTTCATCCCCAACACTTCGGAAAAGAACCTTGGCCCCGTGCCCAGCAATGTCGTGATGCTGACGGCTGATGCTTTCGGCGTGCTGCCTCCGATTGCGCGCCTCACTCCCGAACAGGCGATGTATCACTTCCTGTCGGGCTACACCGCCAAGGTTGCCGGCACAGAGATCGGCGTGACCGAACCTGAAGCCACCTTCTCCACGTGCTTTGGCGCGCCGTTCATGCCGCGCCATCCCAGCATCTATGGCAACCTGTTGAAAGAGCGCATCGCCAAGGGCGGCGTGCAGTGCTGGCTGCTCAACACCGGCTGGACCGGCGGCAAGTATGGCGTTGGTAACCGGATGCCGATCAAGGCGACCCGCGCGCTGCTCAATGCCGCGCTTGACGGTGATCTCGATAAAGTAGAATTCCGCAACGACCCCAATTTCGGCTTCGACGTGCCGGTCAGCGTGCCGGTCCTGGCTGAGGCCGGTATCGACCAGACAATCCTCGATCCGCGCAGCACCTGGGCGGACAAGGGCGATTACGACGCCACCGCGCAGAAACTGGTACAGCTGTTCATCGACAACTTCGCCGAGTTCGAAGCCCATGTTGATGAAGGCGTGCGCAACGCGGCGCCTGTCGCGGCCTGAGGTGAATGCATAACGGGCGAAAAACCCTAATTTTTCTGAGTTGAAGCTGCCCCCTTTTTGCATCCTCATGCGTATCTCTGACATGTCGAGGGCTGGCGCTGCGCCGGCCCTTTTCATTTCAGTAATAGGGATAATGACATGAGTATTCTAAACCCCATCCTGGCGAACATCCCAGGCGCGTCGGAGACGGTTGAAAGTCTTTCAGGCAAGATCGGGCTTGGCGCGGCGCAGACCGAAAAGGTGATCACTGTGCTGGCACAAACGCATGTCGCAACGGGCGATACGATTGCCAACGCCGCATACAAAACAGGGCTTGATGCCAGCGTCCTTACACAGCTTGTGTCAGCGCTTGGCGGTGAAACCGCGCTTTCGACAGTTGCTTCTGGTCTTTCTAATGATGCGGGCAGCCTCGCCCAGGGCAGCATTATCGAAGACATCATCTACATGTTCAAAGGCCCGGCCAAGAATGGCTGACACACGCCGGATACAACAATTTGCAAAGGCCCCGCCCGGATCGCTGTGCGGGGCCTTTTCTTTTGCGGCTCAGCGGCGCACACTCTGATCCTTGGATTCGGACTTCACGCACAAGGGATCATACAAATGAGCGCACTCGACAGCATTCTGAAACAGGTTTCCGGTTCGCCGGACACAGTCGCAAGCCTCGCAGCGCAGGTGGGTATCGACCCGGCGCTCGTTGAAAAAGGCCTCGCAGCGCTGGGTCAATCGCACGACCAGCCCGGCGACACCGTCGAGATGGCCTCGCAAAAGTCACCGTTGGACACCAACGCATTGCAGTCGATTGTCGCACAATTAGGCGGCGAGAGCGCTCTGGGTGATCTCGCCACCAAGGTTCAAGGTTCTGACCAGGTGAGCGGCTTTGCAGCGTTTCTGGATCAGGATGGCGACGGCAGTGTGATCGACGATGTCGCCAATCTGGCCTCGGGCTTTTTCGGCAAGAAGTAACCACCACAATCCATCAGGGGGAGCAACGCCATGAGCCTTGCACAAATGCTGCAACAGACCGGAGCCATCGCTTCAATGGCGAAAGAACTCGGTGTCGACGAAGGCACGGCGAAAAGCGCGGCTGGCGCGTTGCTGCCCGCCATTGTCGCGGGAATGGGCCGCAGCGCCACGGGCGGGACGACGACGCCTGATCCGATGGGCGGGCTGGGCGATCTGGCCGGAGCGATCTTTGGCGGCTCTTCCTCTGGTGGAGGGGGCCTGGGCGGCGCGCTGGCTGGCGGACTTGGCGGTGGCCTGCTCGATATGGTGCTGGGCAATGATCCGACCCCGACCGGGCCGGGCAATGATATTTTGGGCACGATCTTTGGCAGCAAGGATGTGAGCCGGTCGGTCGCTGGCGAAGTCGCTGGCGTGACCGGCCTTGACGAAGGCTTGCTCAAGAAGATGCTGCCGATCCTCGCAATGGCGGCGGCGGGCTACATGGCCCAAGAAGCAAAAGGGCGGGCCGGTGGCGGTGCTGCCTCGGGTGATGGCGCTAACGATGGCGGCGCTTTGGGCGGCATCCTCGGCTCCATCGTCAGCGGTATGATGCGCTGAGGCCTGTTATACGCTGCGCCCCCTGTCCGCCCGGCCCGTTCCGGGTCCAATGTGGCAAAACGGCATCCTGTTTTATTTGACCCTTTCCCAACGCGTTTTCGTTTCTGACCGATAATTTGCAAGAGCCGGCGCGAAGTTAACAGGGCGCGATCGAGCAGGAAAACCGCTTCTGGCGCTTCCTATAGCGTCGCTTCCGTCTCAGCCTCCGGTTCGGCATCTGCGCCCGGGTCCGCTTCGTTCTCCGTTACTGTTTCGTCCGGCCCCTCCGTCTCCTCCCCGCCGTCCGTTTCTCCGGCTTCCTCTGCGGCATCCGCGCTCGCGCCAATGCGCATCGCTGCGCGGATATCCACGGGCTCGCCTTCGGGCAGTGTATCGAGGATCGCAATCAGCTTTTTGCCGCCGCTCGCCCTGCTGCCGCCATGCGGATCGTTGGCGATGGG
>JBARXS010000077.1:0-19262 GCA_049647465.1 Erythrobacter sp. | reverse complement strand
CGACCAGATTGTCCTGCTTGATCACCGCATAATAGGCGATGGCGGTCAGGTGCACCGCGACCATGCCCAGCACGACCCAGTAAAACCATTCGTGCCACTGCGTCAGAGTGTCAGCGGTCGCGACCCCGACGAGCGGATTGAGCGGTCCGGTCGCCCCGTCATAGGGATCGCCTGCGAACAGCCCTGCCCCCACCTGCACCAGCATCACGCCGAGCAGCGCCAGCACGCTGAGCGCGGCGAGCGGTGAGTGTCCGATTGTATGATTATACTGGCCACGCAGGTAATCTAGGACACTGCCCGGTCCCTTCACAAAGGAAGAGAAGCGGGCGGTCTTCGTCCCCAGGAATCCCCACAATATGCGAAAGATCAGGAGACCGAGCAGCGTCACGCCAAAGCGTTTGTGCAAGGCCCATTCGGAATTCTCCGCCGACCACCACATCGCCGGAACCAGAAACGCAAAGCTCCAGTGCGTGAGGCGAAGCGGCAGATCCCAGACTTTCGCCATGGGGCCGATTGAGAACCGTGAGGGCGGCTGGCTTACCGTATCAGTCGTCATCGACCCGGAAATTGTCGTGGCAGTTCTTGCACGTTTTGCCCACGGCACCGACCTGCGCACCGACTGCCGCAGCATCACCGGCCTGCGCGATCGTCACCATTTCGGCGCTCGCATCGACCAGCATCTGATGGGCTTTGGCGAATTCCTCGGGCTTTTCCCAGATAGTCGGCAGCGCCTCTGTATCATAGCCGTCCTCAACCGAAGTGCCTTCGGGGAAATACCCATCAATCTTCATCGCGGCTTCGTTCAGATCAATCGCGGACGTTTCAATCACAGCAAAATCAGGCGCATCGCCTTCCAGTTGCGTGCGGATCGCTTTGAAGGCCTTACCAATGGCTTTGAAGTTTTTCTGACGCTCACCAATGATGGCAGGCTCTTCTGATGCCGCAGCTGCGGTTTCGCCTTCGGCAGCGGGAGCCGCATCGCCGCCGCATGCGGAAAGTACCGCGGCAAGTGCGCATGCGGTGGCCAGTTTCAGTGCCTGGGAGGTAAGTGATTGGGATCGTTTCATCTGTCAGCCCCTCAATTGCTGTGGGATCAATGCCATTTGCATTTACGGACGCGACAAAACGCGGCGCGCCCAATCGAATTACACATGCTTTGACGGTGCCGTCACCTGTCACTCTCCGAATACTGTATAATCAGAGACGAATGCCGATCAATAGCCCATCAGGCTCATAACTTCCTGACGGCTGCGATGATCGTCTAGGAAACAGCCCATCATCCGACTTGTCACCATGCCGACATCGTGCACTTTCACGCCGCGCCCCGTCATGCAGCCATGCTCTGCCTCAATCACCACCGCGACGCCGCGCGGCTCAAGATTGTCCCAGATGCATTCGGCCACTTCGGCAGTCAGACGTTCCTGAACCTGCAGACGATTGGCAAAGCCGTGCAGAACACGGGCAAGCTTTGATATGCCGACGATCTTCTTTTCAGGCAGGTAAGCGATATGTGCCTTACCCGTGATCGGGGCCATGTGATGTTCGCAATGCGACTGAAACGGAATGTCTTTCAGCAGGACGATCTCTTCATAACCGCCCACCTCTTCAAAGATGCGCGAGAGGTGGATCGCGGGATCTTCCTGATTGCCGCTGCAATATTCCAGCCACGCCCGGCCAACGCGTTTGGGGGTATCGAGCAGCCCTTCGCGCGTCGGGTCATCCCCGACCCAGCGCAGCAGAGTGCGGATCGCGTCCTGCACATCCTCTGGCACATCGGGCTTTCCCAGGGGATTGTCCGGATCAAATTCGTCGTGGTCGTGGAGGTAATTCATGGAGCCTTGGGTCTTTCTTCGCAGATCGGCGGACCTAAAGCGCGGCCCTCCTGAGTGTTCGACATGATCCCAATGGTAAAAATCCCTTAAGCTACATCGGGTTCCACGTATCTGCGGATTAATCCCGGGGCTCTTTCGGATTACGGTGTGTCGACGACCGTCCGCTGGACAACATAGAGTGTAATCCTGAAATTACATCCCCTTACGTGCCGATTCAACAATAATCCCGGGACGAATGCTGATCGTAGGGTTCCGATGAGACGGTAGAATGGCGGATCGAGCGGCCAAGAAAAAAAACCCACCCTCTTATCAAGGATGGGTTTTTTATGGCGCACCCGGAAGGATTCGAACCTCCGGCCCCCTGATTCGTAGTCAGGTACTCTATCCAGCTGAGCTACGGGTGCGCGTGAGGGGCGGCACATAAGGGGGGTAGCGCAGCTTGGCAATCCCTGATCGCACTTGCAGGCGCAGTTTAATGATCCGCTTACTCGTTCGCGCTCGCGCTCGCACGTGCTGCGGCCCGATCCGCCACCCGAAGGTGGGCGGCAGCATCATCGCCAAACATGCGCTGTGCCAGCACATCGTCCAGCGGCGGTTTGGCGAGATTCGCGATCGCTTCAGGGGTAAACCAGTCGACCGCGCCGCCTTCCAGCGAAACAGGATCACCGCTCCAACGCGCCACTTTGTAAAGAACGATGACAATCGCCCGATCGCGCCCGGAACGGCTTTCCTGGGCGAATGCAACGGGGGCGCAATCGCTTTCATCCAATTCAACTCCAAGCTCTTCATACAATTCTCTGCACAAGGTTTCGCTCGGAATTTCAGAAGGTTCCACCTTACCCCCCGGAAATTCCCATAGGCCACCATGGTGCTTTTCCAAAGGTCTGCGGTGCATCAACCACAGGCCATCGGGTCGCTGCAATGCGCCGGCTGCCACAAGCTGGGAGCGGGGTGTCATGTCGGTATTTTTTCCATTCCAAGCCGCTCCTTCAACCTTTTCTTAAGAAAATCGGGACATTTTGATGAGGTCAGCAACATAGCAGACGGAAGGTTCCCAATGCGTTTGATCAAATTCCTAAAGCACATTGGAAACGATAGCCGGGGTGCCACCGCCGTTGAATATGGACTGATTGTGAGCCTTGTCGTGCTCGCCATGCTGGGAGCCTTACAATCTTTGGGAGGCTCCAACGGTGGCTATTGGGACAATGTTCAATCACGAGTTGGGGAAGTAATGGACGATTAAGACTTTCGAAAGCCTAGCAAGTAGGAATTTCTAAACAGCTAATCATTATTTCTTCGAAAAGTCGGCTCAATAACCAGAGCAGGCACGGGTACCGAAGACCAAAACCAGGAGACTACAAATGAACTTCATCAACAAACTGGCCCGCGACGAGCAGGGCGCCACCGCCATCGAATACGGCCTCATCGCTGCCCTGATCGCTGTTGCAGCAATCACCGCAATGCAGAGCCTTGGTGGTTCGCTGACAACCACGTTCTCAGGCGTCGCCACGACCCTCGACAACAACCAGCCGCCCGCATAAGCGGCTCGGTTCGGAAAACGGAAAGCGGCGGGGTTTCCCCGCCGCTTTTTGTTTGCGCGTTTGAGATTTGAGTGTGGCGGCCAGCTGTCCGATCAACTCCCGCGCACCACCAGCTTTACCCTTTGCCCGGCGCGCAGAATGTCTCTGGACCCCAGCGCATTCAGCACACGAAAACGCGCTTCCTGATTGTTATCATAGGCCATGCGCCGCGACAGGCTGCTGACCGTATCGCCGCTGCGCACAGTGACAACATCGATTTTTCGCGGGACAATCGCGTTTGCTTCGGCTTGGGATATCCGGCGCATCGACTGGAACATCGGGTTGAACGTCCCGACTTGACCCGCAGGCGCGATCGCAGCGAAATGATAGGCGCGATCGTTAGCGAATTCATACGCAAAAATAACGATGTCGACCTGACTGTTGCCATTGCGCGCTCGCGCCGTGCCATAGGCCGCGCTTAATCCGTTTACAGTGGTCCGCTGAATTTCCGGCGCAGCGAAATTGGCATTGTTCCCCGCCAGCGCGCGAAATTGCTGAGCGACATAGGCATTCAGATCCCCGGCATAGGGCGCGAGCGTCAGTTGGGCCTGCCCGCTTTGCCCGTTGATTTGTACCGCCTGGGTGCTGTTGACCATGTAGAAACCCTGAGGCGCGGTGAAGGACAGCCTGAGTTCGGGGTGTGTGAAGCGATTGCCTTCGACGATGCCCTGTTCGGGATCATCACCGTATAACAACCCATCAATGCGCGTAAGGAATGTGTCGCGATTGGTGACGCCGTTTGCCAGACCCTGCGCCTTACCAAGGGCGGTTTGCACGCGGCTTGCAGGATCGGGATGTGTCGATGCCCATTCCGGTACGCTCGCATTGCGGCCCTGCACGCGTGCATCCAGCGAATTCTGCGCCGCAAGGCTGGCCAGAACTGTGCCCATCGCGCGCGCATCATAGCCCGCCCGCGTCAGATAGGTGATGCCCAGCGTGTCCGCTTCAAGCTCCTGCTTGCGCGAGAATCGCAAGGTAAGCAGCTGAGACCCTTGGGAAAACAGCCGCGATGCCGTGTTGCCGAGTGTACTGTCACCCAGCAAAATGCCCGACAGGATCGCCCCGCCAATGCCCAACAGCTGATTGTTTTGCGCAGTGCGCTGGCGCCGCTGCGAATGGCGCGCGGCAACATGGCCGACCTCGTGACCCATCACCGCGGCAAGCTCAGCCTCGTTGTTCATCAGCGTGACCAGTTGCCGGGTGGTGTAAACATAACCGCCGGGCACGGCGAAAGCGTTATGGACCGGCGAATTGAGCAAGCTGACTGTGAAGCTTTCGCGCGCGCCGCCCAGCCCCGAATGCACTGCGACATTCTTCGTAACCTGCTCGACATAGTCCGCGTGGGGGCCGTTCATCGCTCCGCCGAACTGGGCGAGCAATTGCGGGTGATACTCCGCGCCCTGCTTCGCCTCTGTCTGGGTGATCGGGGTTGACGCGGACGGGATCGGCGCGCCGCCGCCCACGCATCCGCTGATCGCCAGCGCCACAGGAGCGACCCCGATTGTCCATAACTTACGGTGTTTAAACGCCATTTGTGCCTCCCGCCATGGATTGACAGCCCGGCGCATCAACCCGTCCGAGCGTGTTTCGTAATAAACTATCGGTAAAGCTGTGTCTCAGGCAAGGGTGCAAGCTGTATCCAGACGCACCCTGATGCCGCTTCGCAGCGCCAGATGTGATCAGCCGCGCAGAGAATCAGCCACCCATCTGCAAAAAGCGTTCCTCGCGCATGCGGATCAGGTCCTCAGATGACAAATCAACCAGCGCATCCAGCTCTTCGGTCAGGGCCATGCCCAGTTTCTTGCCCGCTTCGACAGGATCGCGATGCGCGCCGCCGACGGGTTCCTTTACTATCCGGTCGATCACGTTGAGGCGTTTGAGATGCTGCGATGTGACCTTCATCGCTTCAGCAGCGTCGGGCGCTTTTTCCGATGTACGCCACAGGATCGAAGCGCAGCCTTCCGGAGAAATCACTGAATAAACAGCATGTTCCAGCATCAAAACGCGCTCTGCACTGGCAAGTGCCACCGCGCCGCCTGATCCGCCCTCACCCACGATCACCGCGACCATCGGCACCGGCAGCGCAAGGCAGGCCTCGGTCGAACGGGCAATCGCTTCGGCCTGGCCGCGCTCTTCGGCTTCGATCCCGGGGAACGCACCGGACGTATCGACCAGGGTCACAACCGGCAGCCCGAATCGCCCGGCCATCTCCATCAGGCGGATCGCCTTGCGATACCCTTCGGGTTTGCCCATGCCGAAATTGTGCCTGATCCGGCTTTGCGTATCGTTGCCCTTTTCATGGCCGATCAGCATGACGCGGCGGCTCTGGTTTCCAGGGCCTTTCAGCCGCGCAAATCCCCCCATTATCGCCTCATCCTCGCCGAAACAGCGATCTCCGCCAAGAGGCATGAAATCCTCAAAAGCGTTAGCGACATAGTCGCGGAAATGCGGGCGCTGGGGATGGCGCGCGACCTGCGTCTTCTGCCAGGGCGTCAGCGAGGCATAGGTGCTGGCCAACAGCTCTGCGCTCTTGCCTTCAAGCCGCGCAATCTCGGCCGCGACATCGACCTGATGATCGGCATCGACACCGCGCAGCTCAGCGATGCGCTCTTCAAGATTGGCAACCGGCTTCTCGAATTCGAGATAGGAAATCATCGAAATGCGCTAGGCCGATCAATCGCGCGCGGCAACCCGTTTTGAACCGAGCGGATGGCGGGTATTCACCAGCTCAACCAGGCGCGCGGCATCGACATGGGTGTAAATCTGAGTCGTGGCGATGTCGGCATGGCCCAGCAGGGTCTGCAACATGCGCAGGTCCGCTCCGCCCTCCAGCAGATGCGTGGCAAAGGCATGGCGCAGGACATGCGGGCTGATCCCGGCGGGGTCGAGCCCGGTACGGGTGCTCAAGTCCTTGAGCATCTGGAACAGCCGCACGCGCGACAGGTGCCTGGCACCTCCTGCTTTTCTCGGGCGCGAGGGAAACAGGAACGTCGACTCAGGTTGAGCGGGCCGGATGGCGAGCCATTCGCCCAGCGCATCGCGCGCGCGGTCGCTGATCGGGACCATGCGCGACACCCCGCCTTTGCCGGTGATCGTCATGACAGGCGCATCGCGCGGCAGGGCCGCAAGGGGCAGCGAGACGAGCTCACTCGCCCGCAAGCCTGATCCATAGAGCAGCTCAAGCAGGGCAAGCTGGCGCACACTTGCCGGTTTGGCCGATGCCGCCTCCAACTCGGCCCGCGCAAACAAGGCGTCCACCGCGTCATGGCTCAAAACCCTGGGCAGCGGGCGACGGGTGCGCGGATTGGGAAGCGCGCCCGAAGGGTCATCCGAGCGCCAGCCTTCGTCCAGTGCAAAACCGAAAAACTGCCGCAATGCCGATGCCTTGCGCGCGACTGTTGAAGGGGCAAGTGAAGCCCACCGCGCCGCAAGTTTGGCGACATCCACGCGTGAGGCATCCGCCAGCTGCCCGATCAACTCCTCCGCGCCCTCAAGATCGCGCCTATAGGCTGAAAGAGTGTTTGCCGCAGCGCCGCGTTCGGCGCTCAGCATGTCCAGAAACGCGTCTGTTGCCGCTGACATCAGCTGCGCGACACAGCCTCTGCCGCGATCATCCGTGCTTCTGCGGAAAGCCCCACTTTCGAAAGCGCAGCGACCACATGATAGAGGTGCAGCGGCGTCATCTGCGACCAGTCATCGCCCTGCATTCCCAGTCCCGCGAGCAGCGCAACCATTGCCGGATTACGCACGCCGGCAGCGCGATCAATCGTGCGCGTCCAGCGCGTCTCACGCGAGAGCCCGAGGTCCAGATCATCGTCCAGCCCTGCAAGCGCATCACCGCTCAACCGGCCAAGCCCCGCCAGCCCTGCAACCAGAAATTGCGAACGCCGCTGCTCCTCATCCGCATCATCGCTGATGAAAACTTCAACCGCGTCGGAAGACACCGCACGACCCTCAGGATCAGCCAACGCAATCAGCGCCCAGCCAAGGCTGCCATCCGCCACAACCGGCTTCCACGCCAGCGCATCGCGATCCAGTCCGGCGGTGAGCATAGAGGCGATCAGAGGCCCCGCTTTGTCAGACAGGCCTGCTGAGGGGACCACCCGCGCCGCGGCATAGGAAGTGAGGACCTGCGCCCAGTGCAGATCGGGATTCGATTCCGCCTCCGCGCCACCGCTCCACAGCGCTTCCATCGCAGCGATGCGGCCCTCGGGTTCCGGCGCAAGATAGGCCGAGCGCAAGCCCCGCGCCTGCTCGCCCAGTTGCCCGCCGATATTCTCGTCCGCATAGACTGCGCTGTAAATGTCAACCATCGCCTGCGCTGAGAAGACCCCCTCTTCGCCCGCACGCGGCGCATACATTGCCCGCTGGGATAGCGGCAACATCGCCGCAGCCGCACCTGCGCGCGCATAAAACGGGCCAACATCATCGAGCAACGCATCGGGGATCGGTTCACCCACGGCATTGGCCATCGCAAAGCGCCAGGGATTGAGGCTTTCTACCCCCTCCCATTCAATCGACACGGCCCGCTGGCCGCGCCCCGCCGCTCCGGCAAAGCGCCGCGCGAGCAGAATGTCGATCGCAGGCGCGATTTCTTCATCCAGCGCCGCATCCAATTGAGAGCCTGCCCGCGCGCTTTCGCCCGCATAGGAATCGCACACCGCCGACATCATCACCCAGCGCGGGTCAACCTTGGCGTCTCCATCCCCGGCCATACGCTCAATGCCTTGCAACCGCACATATGGGCACACGCCCAGCGGATCGGAGGCAGCGATAAAGGCGCTCAGAGCTTCATCAGCCAGCTGTTGCGACCAGTTGGCCGTGTCCACATCCTGCACGAGAGCGCGCGCGACGGTGTATTCGCCCATGCGATTGAGCACGCCCGCCCGCAAAGCCGCGAATTCAACCGGGTTCATCCCGTCAGGCGCGGCAAGGCGGCTCGCCAAGGCGCGGCGCACCAGAATATGTCCCCAGCGTGAAACCAGCGGCGTATCCGTGCCCGCCAGCATGGCCCGCACGAGGCGCGCAGGTTGCCGCGCAAATGAGCCAGTGGGCAGGCCGCCTTCTTCGGGGCTCAACACGCCCACCCGCGCCAGTGAACGGCGCGCGGCGGGCGGGGTGTCGTATCTCGGCTTTAACCCCAGCAGATCATCAAGCTGATCAGTGGACAGGTCTTCAAGTTCCTGAATGGTGGGAACGCCGGTCAGATCGGCATCGGAGATTTGCGGCACAGGCGGCAGCGGACCGGACGGCGCTCCGGGTACGGTTCCGGGCGCAGCAGGTACGGTTCCGGGCGCAACCGGCGGGGCTGTAACAGGTGCAGCGGTGGGCAACGGCGTGGGTGCAGGCGGCGGCGTGGGCGCTGGCGCGGGATCGTCAAAACCGGGCGGAAGCAGAGATTCCGGCGCATCCTGCGCAATCGCAAAGCCGCTTATCAACGCGCCCCCGAAAGCTCCGGCGACACCGATGGTCAACCAATTGCCACGCTTCATGATGCGTCTCCAGTGACCGAAGCAGGCAGCGGCACATTTTGCGAAATCGGTCGAATGGGTTCTTCACCGCCATCAATCCATGCGATCACCAGCACCCCGATCACCGCGAGACATACCATAGCGCCCGCGCGCCGCCACGCTGACTTGCCCGCAGGAGCGCGCCGGGAAGGAGCCCTTTTGCCCAAGATCAATCTGGCGGAGATATCATGAGACCCTTGCTGCATATTGCGCGCGCCCTACCCCATCTATAGGCCGTTTCGCAATGACTGACGCGACTACAAATTCTGATGCCTCTGATGATAATGCGAGGGCCGAACCCCTGCAAGACGCCGATATTGTCCGCATCACTGCGCGCATTGATCGGCCCATTGTGCTGGTCGGCCTGATGGGCGTGGGCAAATCGACCGTCGGGCGCAGGCTCGCCGCGATCACCGGCAGCAGTTTTGTCGATGCCGATGACGCCATAGAAGACGCAGCCCAGCGCTCTATTGCCGAGATTTTCGAGGAGTTCGGCGAGGCCTATTTCCGCGACGGGGAGCGCCGCGTGATCGGGCGGCTGATGGAGGAGCAAAGCGGCGTCATCGCAACAGGCGGCGGCGCGTTTGCGGATGACGAGACCCGCGCGCTGATTCTGGAAAAAGGCATCGCTGTGTGGATTGATTGCGATCTGGACACTCTGGTGGAGCGGACATCGCGCCGCGACCACCGCCCCTTGCTGAGAACGGGCGACCCGCGCACCATCCTTTCGGACCTGCTGGAGGCGCGCACGCCGTTCTATTCACAGGCGCAGGTGCGCGTCAAAAGCGATGATGGCCCGCATGCGGAAACAGCGCGCGCGATCCTTGCTGGCATTGAGGAGTGGCTGGGATGAGCGCGCGCAAGACCATCCGCGTCGAGCTTTCGGGGCGCAGCTATGATGTGGTGATTGAACCGGGATTGCTCGACGCGCTTGGTGTGGCGGCGGCCCCGTGGCTGGCGAGCTATGGCAATGGGCGCAAGGTGCCTTTTGTCGCGGATACCAACACGCATAATTTGTATTCAGGACAGGTCACATCGGCCCTCGGCGCGGCGGGATTTGAGCCTGACTGGTTCATCGTCGAACCGGGTGAAGGTGCGAAAAGCTGGCGCGTGCTGGAGAAGCTTACAGACTGGCTGCTGGCGCTGGGCGTGACCCGTTCGGATCATGTCTTTGCGCTGGGCGGCGGCGTTGTCGGCGACTTGACCGGTTTTGCCTGCGCAGTGACCAAGCGCGGCTGCGGCTTCGTGCAAATCCCCACGACATTGTTGTCACAAGTGGACAGTTCGGTGGGCGGCAAGACCGCGATCAACACGAGCGCGGGAAAGAACCTGATCGGCGCCTTCCACCAGCCTTCCGCCGTGATCATCGATCCCCTCGTGCTGAACACACTGCCCGATCGCGAGATGCGCGCGGGCTATGCCGAGGTGATCAAATACGGATTGCTGGGCGATGCGGCGTTCTTTGGCTGGCTGGAGCAAAATGGCACCGCAGTGCTGGCGCGCGAACCCGCCGCATTGTCCCATGCCATCGCCACCAGCATTCGCGCCAAGGCTAGAATTGTCGCCGAAGATGAGCGCGAGACCACCGGCGTGCGCGCATTGCTCAATCTCGGGCACACGTTCGGACACGCGCTGGAGGCGGAAACGGGCTTTTCCGAGCGACTGTTGCATGGTGAGGCGGTGGCACTGGGTATGGTGCTGGCGGCGCGATATTCTGCGCGGCGCGGCGGACTGAGCGAGGCCGATGCGGCGCGCGCGGCGGCGGGGATCGCAGCCAGCGGCCTGCCGTCCGATATCAGGTCACTGAGCCTGCAGTGTGACGGCGCATGGCTGGTCGATCATATGCGCCATGACAAAAAAATGGAGAGTGACACGCTCCCCTTCCTGTTGCTGCGTAGGATTGGTGAGGCCTATCTGGCGCGCGATGTTGACCTCGCCGATATTGCGGCGTTTCTCGATGAGGAATTGCGGGCAGAGATCACTGCATGAGCCGCTTCATCGACCTTTCGATCCCGATCACCAATGATGTGATTTCCGATCCCGAAGTGATGCGCCCGCAAATCACCTATATGACGCATCAGGATACGTGGGAGCAGATCGCGATGTTCTTTCCGGGCCTCCAGAAAGACGATCTGCCCGATGGCCAAGGCTGGGCAGTCGAGATGCTGCAATTGTCCACCCACAACGGCACGCATATGGATGCGCCGTGGCACTATCATTCGACCACCAATGAAGGGGCTTCACCCGCGCCCAGTATCGACGAAGCTCCGCTCGACCGCTTCTTTCGCCCCTGCGTAAAGCTTGATCTCTCGCACCTGCCCCACGGCCATGTGGTGAGCGCAGCCGAGCTGGAAGCGGCTCTCGCCGCGATCAATTACACGTTGGAGCCGCTGGATATTGTCCTGATCCAGTCCGGTGCGGTCTATGGCACGGACAATTTCACCGATCAGGGCGTCGGGCTGGGCGCGGAGGCGACTCTATGGCTGACGCAGGCCGGTGTCGAAGTGGTCGGCACCGATGCGTGGAGTTGGGATGCGCCGTTTAGCCACACCGCAAGGAAATGGGCCGAGACGCGCGATCCCGCAATCATCTGGGAGGGGCACAAGGCAGGCCGCATCCGGCCCTATTATCAGATTGAGAAGCTGACAAATCTCGATGCGCTGCCCCCGCACGGATTCATGTTCAGCTGTTTTCCCGTCAAAATCGAACGGGCCAGTGCAGGCTGGATCAGGGCTGTCGCGATTGTCGACGGCTAACCCGCGCTGATAGACAGCGAGGTGCCAGTCGGAACGCGGGCTTACTTGTTACCAAGATTGGGAAACGCAGACACCTTGCTGCCGATATTGGTGACGTTGGCTGCCTCGGCATCTGCCATCATGGCGTCATGCTCCGCAAACAGAGCCTCAATCATATCACGCCGTTCCAGCAGCATGTGCGCGATACCCGGCGCAAGGCTCTCACCATCGCCAATCTGGCCGAGCAGCGCCGCGAGATCGCTCGCAGTCGCATCGCGCGGCGATTTGAAGAAATTGCCTTTCCGATCGAAATAACCGGTCCCACTTCTAGCCATGATCTTATCCTCCCAATCGGACATATCCGAAGGTCGCAGGTGCGAATCGGTTGTGACCTGCCCTTCAAAGATCACGGATTAACGGAAATTTAGCCAGTCGAATTGTGCGTAAACGCCATCACAAATCGGAATTTCAGCAATAAAAACCGCGTCCATTTGAATCTTCATTTCAATTTGGGACACATGTTTTCAAGAGTGTGAACAAATCGGACCCAACAGATTGGACTGACCCGTCACTCAAGCTCCAGAATAATCGCGTCAACAGCCAGACTCTCGCCCTCGTCCGCGTTGATTCGGGCGATGGTGCCTTCCTTCTCGGCGCGCAGAATGTTCTCCATCTTCATCGCCTCGACCGTGGCCAGCGGCTGTCCCGCCTGCACTATATCGCCCTCGCCCACATGCAGTTTTACCAGCGTCCCGGGCATCGGGCAGATGAGCATTTTGGAAAGATCGGGCGGCTCCTTCTCGATCATCAGGCTTTCATGATTGGCAAGCCGCAAGGGCAGTGCAATCGCCCGCGTCGCCGCGCCGCGCGTGGTTATCGTCCAGTGCGCGCCGTCCCGCTCTACAATCAGACCAAAGACCTCGCCATCGGCATTGGTCGCCGCGGCCTCTGTCATGCCGGGCATCCAGTCGCAATTGCCCTCCACCAGAACGCCATCCACCATCGCATGGCCATCGCCCAGAATAACCTCGTGGCGGCTAGCCGCTCCTGACCCTGCCGAAGAGCCGATCTTGACAATCCATTCAGAGGTGACGCGCTGAACGCCCGAGACCGGCTCAGACCCGTCAAGCTGGCCCGAAATCTGGCGCGCGCGGCTTTGCCATGTGAATTCATTACCCGCGCAGATTGCCGCGAGCATCCGCTGCATATCCTCGCTGACCGGTGCGCCGGTAAACCCTTCAGGGTATTCCTCTGCAATGAAGCCCGTGGTCAACTCCCCCGAGCGGAAACGGTCATGCTGCATGATCGCGCTGAGGAAATCGACATTGTGGCCCAGCCCCTTGATCCGGAACGCATCCAGCGCTTCGATCTGCAAATCGGCGGCTTCCTCGCGGGTGGGCGCCCATGTGATCAGCTTGGCGATCATCGGGTCGTAATAGATCGACACCTCGCCGCCTTCGAACACGCCATCATCAACGCGCACACTACCCGCCCCGTGAGCGACACCACGCCGCGCCTTGCCCGCGACGCTCTCATCCTCGGTCCATCCGGGGATCGTCGGGGAATAGGCGACCAACCGCCCGGTGGAGGGCAGAAAGCCGCGATAGGGGTCCTCGGCATAAACGCGGTTTTCAATTGACCAGCCGTCAATTCCGATGTCGTCCTGCGTCATCGACAGCTCTTCGTCGGCGGCCACGCGGATCATCTGTTCGACCAGATCGATGCCGGTGATCGCTTCGGTCACAGGGTGCTCCACCTGAAGGCGGGTGTTCATTTCGAGGAAGTAGAAACTCTCGCCCGTCGGGTCCGCCCCGCTGACAATCAGTTCAACCGTTCCCGCTGAGTGATAATCAACCGCGCGCGACAGGGCGACCGCTTGTTCGCCCATAGCCTTGCGCATCTTTTCCGTGACGAAAGGCGATGGCGCTTCCTCAACCACCTTTTGGTGGCGGCGCTGGATCGAACATTCGCGTTCGTTCAGATAGAGAATATTGCCGTGCTTATCGCCCAGGATCTGGATTTCGATGTGGCGCGGGTTCTCGATGAATTTCTCGATAAAGACGCGGTCATCACCGAAGGAGTTGAGCCCCTCGCGCCTGGTCGGTTCAAAGCCGTCCTTCACGTCCTGATCGTTCCACGCGAGGCGCATGCCTTTGCCGCCGCCGCCCGCGCTGGCCTTCATCATCACCGGATAGCCGATGTCGTTGGAGACGCTCAGCGCGTCCTCGGTGGTCTCAATCGCATCCTCTGAGCCCGGCACGGTGTTGACGCCCGCAGCTTTCGCCAGCTTCTTGGATTCGATCTTGTCACCCATGGCCGCAATCGCGCTGGCGGGCGGGCCGATAAAGGCGATGCCTTCCGCCTCCAGCGCTTCGACAAAGCTGGCGCGCTCTGACAGGAATCCATAGCCGGGATGAACCGCCTCCGCCCCTGTCTGCTTGCAGGCTTCGATGATCTTTTCCGGGATCAGATAGCTTTCCGCTGCGGGCGCGGGGCCGATATGCACCGCCTCATCTGCCATACGCACAAACGGAGCGCGCGCATCGGCATCGGAATAAACCGCAACAGTGGCAATACCCATGCGGCGGGCGGTCGTGATGACACGGCAAGCAATCTCACCACGATTGGCAATCAGAATTTTCGAAAACAAAGCCGTCTCTCCGGTCTCTTACGCCCCATTGCACCGCAGCCTATGGCGCGTTGCAGCCGCCGGGGCAACCTGGCGGAACTGGACCTTATTCGGGGTTATTCGCAAGGTTCCACAATTCTGCTGTCCGGGCCTCGGTCAAACCTGTCTTGCACGTCGAGACCAGCAACGGCTCCAGCGACCCGCCGCGCGCAGTGTAGCCATCCACCCGGCAATGCGCATCGCGATATGTCAGCCAGGCGCACTGTGCTTCCAGCAAACTTTGAAAATAGCCGGGGCGCCCGTCGCCTTCTGGCAGATACTTCTGCACACTCTCATCGCGCGCCTTCATCTTTGCAGAGGTCTTGCGCCACTGCGCATTCAGAGCCTCATCCGCCTCGGCATAGTCGTTTGCCGCACACCAGTTCATCTCCTGTTGGCGCATGGGATTGTCGCAATTCCATTCGGGATCGGGCGGCGATTGACTGGCGGGATTGAGCAGCACCAGAGCGGGAGCGAGGATTTGGAGCATCAGGCGGCCTCCACCTTGCGTTCCGACCTCAACGGCTCCTCACCTTTTAAAGCGGTCAGACCCAACCGTGAGAACAGGGCGCTGTCGTTATCGTCACCGGCATTTGCCGCAGTGAGCAATTTGTCTCCGGTGAAAATCGAATTCGCGCCCGCAAGGAAGCACAATGCCTGCGTTGCGTCTGACATGCTTTCGCGTCCGGCGGAAAGGCGCACCATACTCATCGGCATGGTGATGCGCGCCACTGCCACGGTGCGGACGAATTCGATATCGTCGATTTTGGCCATCGGGGTATCAGCCAGCATATCGCCCAATACTGTACCCTTGACCGGAACGAGCGCGTTGACCGGCACGCTCTCGGGATGCGCTTCGAGCGTGGCGAGTGTGTGGATGAAGCCGACGCGATCCTCACGCGTTTCGCCCATACCGACGATACCGCCACTGCAAACATTGATGCCGGAATTGCGCACGTGATCGAGCGTCTCGATCCGCTCATCAAATTTGCGGGTAGAGATAACCCGCTCGTAATATTCGGGGCTGCTGTCGATATTATGGTTGTAGTAATCAAGCCCGGCCTCAGCCAGCATCGCCGCCTGTTTTGGCGTCAGCATGCCAAGCGTCATACAGGTTTCCAGCCCCATGCCGCGCACGCCTTTCACGATCTCGACAATTGCGGGCATGTCGCGATCCTTGGGGTTGCGCCATGCCGCCCCCATGCAGAACCGCTGTGATCCCGCATCTTTCGCTTCGGCTGCGCGTTGCAAGACGGACTGAACTTCCATCAGTTTCGTGGCCTCAACGCCGCTGTCGGCGTGCACCGATTGCGAGCAATATCCGCAATCCTCAGGGCAACCGCCAGTCTTGATACTCAACAATGTGCAGAGCTGCACCTGCTCTGGCGGATGGTGTTCGCGATGCACGCTTGCCGCGCGAAACAACAGCTCAGGGAAAGGCAGATCAAACAGGCCCGCTATCTCTTCGCGGGTCCAGTCAGTGCGGCAATCATTCATAGTCAGATCTTTCCAAAACCCTGCGCCAGATCGGCCTTGATATCGTCGATATGCTCAATCCCGACCGAAATGCGCACCACGTCCGGCCCTGCGCCTGCGCTTAGCAATTCTTCCTCGGAAAGCTGGCTGTGCGTTGTCGATGCGGGATGGATGATCAGTGAGCGCGTGTCGCCGATATTGGCCAAGTGGCTGAACAGCTTCACGCTTTCCACCAGCTTCACGCCAGCCTCATATCCGCCCTTCAGGCCAAAGGTGAAGACCGCCCCGCCCTTGCCGCCGAGATATTTCTGCGCATGCGCGTGATAGGGACTGTCGGGCAATCCGGCATAGCTGACCCATGCGACCTGATCCTGCTGCGTCAGCCACTGCGCCAGCGCCATCGCATTCTCGCAGTGCCGCTCCATACGCAGGTGCAGCGTTTCCATGCCCGTCAACGCCAGAAACGCATTCATCGGCGCCATCGCCGGGCCGAGATCGCGCAGGCCCAACACGCGGCAGGCGATGATGAAAGCGACCGGGCCAACCGGCTCCAGCGCATCGACAAGCACCGCGCCATGATACGATCCATTGGGCCGGGTGAGCGAGGGGAACTTGTCGCCCTGCGCCTTCCAGTCGAACTTGCCGCTGTCGACCAAGACGCCTCCGATGGCATTGCCGTGGCCGTTAAGGAACTTGGTCGTCGAATGCACCACGATGTCCGCACCGTGTTCGAACGGGCGGCACAGTGCAGGCGAGGCCATGGTGTTATCGACCATCAGCGGCACACCGCCTGCATGGGCGATATCGGCAATCGCGCTGATATCGCTGACCACGCCGCCCGGATTGGCTAGGCTTTCGATAAACACAACGCGCGTCTTGTCATCCATCGCCGCGCGGACATTTTCGGGATCGTCCGCATCGACAAAGCGGGTTTCCCACCCGAACTTCTTGAACGCCTCACCCAATTGGTTGAGCGATCCGCCATACAGTTTCTTGGCCGCGACGATATTGCAGCCGGGCTCCATCAGCGTGTGGAACGCCAGCAGTTGCGCCGCATGGCCCGAGGCAACCCCCAGCGCGCCCACGCCGCCTTCCAATGCGGTGATCTTCTTCTCCAGCGCATCGTTGGTGGGGTTCATGATGCGACTGTAAATGTTGCCGAACTCGGCGAGCGAAAACAGGTTCGCGGCATGTTCGGGACTGTCGAACACATAGGACGCGGTCTGATAGATCGGCGTGATGCGCGCATTGGTCGTGGGGTCTGGCTGAGTACCCGCGTGAACGGAAAGCGTTTCGGGGCGGGTTTCGGGCTGCAGGTCGGTCATGATTAGGGCGTCCTCAAGATACGGCTTGGTTTTGGTCGGGGCCGCTAACGGCCCTCAGCCTTGCAATTCACGGTCATGCCATAGTCTGCCAGCCAATCGGCCTTGGTGGGAAGCAGAAATTGCAGCGCCTCGGGTAGCAATTGGTGCAAGGCATTCGAATGCCGGACATGGCTATCGCGCCGGTCGGCAAAGCAGACAGGATCACCGGCTGCCGCGACAAACCGCAGCGCGCCCTCCTCAGTCGCCCCTCCTTCGTTGGCGAGCGACAGAAACAGCGGCGGTCGGTCCGCTGATACCGCCAGGCTCGCCCCGCGTGAAAGCGATTGGTCGTCCCATTGCAGGCTTGGCGAAAGGGCTGCATAGCCATCGAACAGATCGGGCGCATTCACCCACGTCTCAGCCACGAAATGCCCTGCGGCACTCTCGCCAACCAGCATGACACGGCCATTGTGGCGATAGGCGCTGCGAACCAATGGCAGCACTTCATCCTTCAACCATGCGCGAAACTCGTCGGCTTGCCCGTGGAGCGGATAGCGCTTGGCGTCTTCAGCGTTGTTCGAGAGCGGCAGCAGTTCGCGCTGACGGTCCACCGTCTCGACGCCCACGATAATCGCCTCCTCG
This sequence comes from Erythrobacter sp., assembly GCA_049647465.1. Lineage (GTDB taxonomy): Bacteria > Pseudomonadota > Alphaproteobacteria > Sphingomonadales > Sphingomonadaceae > Erythrobacter. Next base: position 1,515 of record JBARXS010000077.1, on the reverse strand, counting down.
CTGCGCTGCCAAAGCCGATTCCAGCGGTGGATGCCAAACTGCAGAAACAGGTCCTGTCCCGTCCCTCCATCAAGCATCACCACCAAAGGGTAGGTCTTGTCGGATGACGCGTAGTCGGCGGGTAGCAGGACGTTGACGCGCCGCTCGGCATCATGGGTGGTCAGCGTGTGCGAAGCGCCGATGGTGATCGGTTCAGTCTCGCCAGTCGTTTCAGCGGAAAGCGGGCAAGCGGCGATCAGCGCAAGCAACGCCCATAATGCGCGATGTCTCACTCAGCCGCCTCGTCCATCGCGCTTTCCAAAGGCGGCATGTTGTGGCCCAGCAACGTAAGGATATCCGCCGCGCATTCGACCACATTGCTACCCGGACCATAGATGCCCTGCACTCCAGCCTCGCGCAGGAAATCGTAATCCTGCGGCGGGATCACGCCGCCTGCTGTCACCTTGATATCTGCGCGGCCCGCTTCCTTCAACAAGCGGATCAACTCGGGGATCAACGTCTTGTGTCCCGCCGCAAGGCTGGATGCACCGACCACATCGACATCGAATTGCAGCGCCATTGCGCACGCTTCTTCGGGGGTCTGGAACAGCGGGCCTGAGATGACCTCAAATCCCATGTCGTTGAACGCGGATGCGATCACGTTAGCCCCGCGATCGTGTCCGTCCTGCCCCATTTTGGCGACCATGATGCGGGGCTTGCGGCCAAGGCGGCGTTCCACCGCGTCCACGCCATTCGTCACCTGTTCCCACCGGCGGTCAAACTCGTAAGCGCTCGCATAGACCCCGCTGACGGGTTTGGGGGTGGCATCGTGGCGGCCAAACACCTCTTCCATAGCGGCGCTGATTTCGCCGAGTGTCGCGTCGTGACGCGCAGCCTCTACGGCCAGTTCAAGGACGTTTCCGCCGCCTCCGCACCCCTCTGTAAGAGCAGCAAGCGCCGCGCGGCACGCGGCTTCATCACGGCCTTCGCGCACCTTGGCGAGGCGCGCAATCTGCCCCTTGCGCACTGCGGCGTTATCAATGTCGAGCGTGTCGATCTGCGCTTCTTCGGCGAGGCGATATTTGTTCACGCCCACGATCACCGTCTCTCCCTTGTCGACGCCGGTCTGCTTTTCCGCCGCCGCGCGTTCAATCGCCGCCTTAGGCGCGCCGGTATCAACATAGGCGGTCATCCCGCCCGACTCATCCACCTGCGCCATCAGCTTTTCAGCTTCCTCGACGAGCGTCGCGGTCAGCGCCTCGATATAATGCGAGCCGCCCAGCGGATCGACGACATTGGTGATCCCGCTTTCCTCTTGTAGGACCAGCTGCGTGTTGCGCGCGATGCGGGCGGAGAAATCGGTCGGCAGCGCAATCGCTTCGTCCAGCGCGTTGGTGTGGAGCGATTGCGTGCCGCCCAAAGTCGCGGCCAGCGCCTCCACCGTGGTGCGGATGACATTGTTGTAGGGGTCCTGCTCTTGCAGCGAGACGCCGCTGGTCTGGCAGTGGGTGCGCAGCATCTTGGAGCGTTCGGACT
>JBARXS010000076.1:0-53384 GCA_049647465.1 Erythrobacter sp. | reverse complement strand
CGGTTGCCGCCTGACAGAATGCTTCGTTTCGGGTCTCGGTGATCGTGCTCTGACCGGGAACAAGCGTGTAGGGAGCCGATGTCACAGGGCTGTTGCATTGAACGGTCAGGCGGTAGATGAACTCGCCAGGCTCGGTGCAATTGGGCCAGCGGCCCTGCAAGCAGGTCTGGCCAATCTGGACACGGTTCGTCACCCGGCAAACGCCAGCGGCCACCGCAGGCTCAAACCCGGGGCACACCTGCCCTCCGCCTGAATAGTTCTCGATGTAATCGCACATATACTGATAGCGGTCCGGGCTGCCCTTGACCTCGACGTCGAGCGGCACCCGGCAGGTGCGTGGCTCATCGATCACCTGCAGACCTTCCTCGCAGGTCGCCTCGTAATACTCGGTCCCCGCGCCGCTTGGCGGCAACGGTGCGCACTGTCCAACGGCCGCGTCGAGGCTGGAGCCATCCAGATAAGCATCCGGATCTTGCTCAACCGCCTTGGCACGCACCAGCCCGTCGGGATCAAGCGTAACCACCGTGCGGTCAGGATTGGTGACCACAAGCCACGCATCATTGCTGAGCGCGCTGTTCGCACCCTGAGACGTGAGCGCATCCGGGTCTTTGAAATACGCCTCCTGTGGAAGTGTCTGACCGGTGTAGCCGGGAATCGTCCCTGTGAGATTGGTGGTCGTCGTGATCTGACGATTGCTCTCACGTGCGGCCGTAACAAAGGATTTCGCATTAGCCTTGGCCGCGGCTGTATCGCCCTTGGGAAATGTCAACGGTCCACCGGGCTGATAGGGAGCCACAGGCACCTGACCTCCCCCGCCGCCTCCCGGCGGCGGGCTGACCGGTGAAGGCGCGGGTGTAGGAGCCGGGGTTGGAGTTGGCGCCGGCAGGGGCGTTGGCGATGGTGTCGGGCGCGGCGGGAGTGGCGGCAAGACCGGCCCAATCGGCACGATCGGATCAGCGGGCAGGATCGGCATCACCGGCTCGCGCCAGTCAAGGGTCTGGGGCTGTGGTCGCGGGAAATAGGTGTAGTCCTGAAGGTCGTAGAACCCGCCATCTGCCGGTGCTTGTGCCTCCTGTGCAATGGCTTGCGCTGGCAGAGCCATCGCGAGGCAGCTCGCATACGCGAGGACCGAGGCAAAGAGGCCTCTCACCGCGCTGCCGTCATGTTGCCGAGCGCCGTGCGCGCAACCAGAGCACCAGGACCATTGTCCTCGGAAAAGGTTTCCAGCGCATAGCGCACGGTGACATTGCCGCTCATCGCATCGAAGGGCGGCGGGGTTGTAGTGCAGCTCAAGCCATCGCACGGCGTAAAGTCGCTAGACACCGCGACATAGGTCGGCACAGCCTGAATACCGAACGCGCGAAAGAGGCGCGGATCGACACCGATCGAGGCAAACTGATCGTCATTGTCGATGACCTTTGTCATGCCGGCGACAAACTGCTTCACCGAATTGTTCGGGAAACCGCGAAAGACGACGACGCCGCCAGCAGCCGCGGTCTGGTCGATGATCTGTTTGAGCGCATCCTCCGGCATCGAGAGGCTGACGAAAACCATGAACTGGGGCGCGCTCATCTGATTATCGGCAAGGTTGCCCGCAGCTGCACCCACGATCTCATCGAAATCGAACGCGCCGTCCGGCCCCTTCGGAAGGGACGCGGCATCAAGACCCTCGACTTTCTGGCGGGCAGCCGCATCGAGCGCCTCGGCATCGGGGCGGTATTCTTCCACCCTGCGCGCGACTTCGGCCGAAAGGATGGCTGCATCCTCATTATGTGCTGCCGAGCGCGCCCGGATGGCATCAAGGTCAAGGCCTTCGACCGTCTGCGCGAGCGCGGCGCCCACACTCGCAAAGCCAACAATGAGCGCGAGGGTGACAAGCGTTTGGCGTTTCATGGTTCAGGCTCCCTCACAGCATGCAGCAATTGCGTTTGCGCCACAGCAGATAGCCAAAGTCCTCGCCGCCCACCGGATAGCTGCGGCCTGCATCGGGCGGCATGGTTGAGGCACCGATCGGCGAGCAGGCGTATTTGCCGCTCACAGTCGAAATCGGATTGGACATCTGGATGCGGTATTGCGACTTCTTGAGGATCGGCATGATGTACTTGCCGCACAGCGCCTTCGACCCCGCTGTACCCCAAGCGAGGCCCTGACGGTGCATCTTGAAGAGCAGGCGCTCGGCAGCGAGCCGCGAGGATTGCACCGGCGAATTGTGCGCCGAGATGTTGCCGTTCATCGGGAACATCGCGCCATTACAGCCATCGCACCAGAACAGCTCATCGAGAGGGAGTTTGGCGGTCGCGGCGGCGCAGTCGCCCGCGCAGGCGGCGACAGCAAGCGGATTCGCAAAGAGCGCAACCTCGGGGTTGATCAGCGTGGTGAGCGTGTCGTCGTTCCAGAGCGGATCAATCTCGGTCATGTAGACGATATCGAAGCTCGCGCTCTCAAAGCAGACGAAGTCAGCGAGGATCTCCATCCAGTAGAGCAGGGGATAGACGTAGTAATGCGCATGGTAGTTTGCGGTGTTGGCCGTGCGCCCGCCCGACATTTGCGGACCCGTCACCTGGCCCTGCCCCACATCTAAACCCGGATTAAGCTTCATGCCTCCCAGATTGGGGAAGCACCAAGGCTTGGTGGTGACATCAACCATGCGGGCGGGCTCCCAGAAGCCGACAGCGAGCCCGATGCGCGGGATGGGCGTTCCGCAGGCGCATATCGGCAAAGTGGGGTTTTCGGTATCAGGGCGTCCTGGCCAGAGCTTCGCGCCGCCCAATGATATCGGGAAAATACAGCTCCAGCAGATATCAGTGACCGGATTGACGAACTTGCCGGTGCAGCGCGACTGAGCCGAAGCGGCGGCGGGCGTGAGAACAAGGGCGATGAGAGCGCACAGAGTGAGAGCGAGACGCCGGATCATGGCCGTTCCTCCCGGCACAGACTTTCAAGATACTCATCATCGGCGCGGTTCTTCAACGTCAAGTAGAGGGGCGCGAGCGCGGCGAGAGCGAGGAGCAATCCCGCCGCAACCGCGCCCGCGCCGATCCCGATTGCAGCCTTCAGGGGGTCTATCGCCGCAATCGAGACAACCAGAGCAAGGCAAAGACCAAGGATCGAAAAGCGCATCGCCTTCAGCGCGATCGTTTCTGGGGCGGCCATCGGTGTCCTCAGCCAGTCGAGCCAGGTCAGCATGGAAAAACCTTCCCTTGAAAAGGCAGCAAGAGATTGACCCGGTCGGACAGCAACAGCACAACAAAAGGAGCGACGTGCAAAGCCGCGATCGTCAGCACCGCTGCAAAAGAATGGCCGACCGGGAGATTGCTGGCCGAGCCAGAAATGACGACCTGCATTGCCGGTGAAGCGGTCAGCAGGAGACAAACGACAACGCCAGCGCGGCCCAGATTCAAGACCATAACGCTCATGAGCTTTCTCCCGGTTTAAGCACGATCTCGCGCACTTCGAGAAGCTGACCTTTTTGAGCCACCACAGCCGGCACATGCGCGATGCCAAAATGGCTTGTGAGCTTGCCGTGCTGGTCGAAGAAGAAGCGCCGCTGGTATTCGCCCATGCTGTCGAACGGCGATCCCGAAACAAAGATGATTTTGGCCTTGGAGCTTTCCCAATTCTTCGTCGCCCAAGTGAGCTGGGTGGCGTCGCGCCCGTCGACGAACACAAGGTCGGTCGTCATGTCGATGAGCGCGAGCGGGTTCACCCTTGCGCCGCGCGCGGCGATTACGTTGCCCTTCTGATCGCGCACGTCGTTCTCAACCACGATCGAGGGGTCAAACATCCAGCGGCGATCTTCTCGGGTCGCAGAAATGCCGGCGACAGGAATTGGGTTGCGGACCCGGTTCTCGGTTTTCGCTGCAAGTTCGCGCTGCATGCGCTCGATGCTGCCATTGCCCTCAAGCGTGCGCTGCTTTGAATCAATGGTTGAAAGGAAGTCCGGCTCCGCAATCGGCCAGGTTTGGCCCATCACACCATGGTCGCGCGCAACTGCCATCGAGACAAGCGGCGCTATGGTCGTCAAGCTCAGGAGCGTAAAGCCCGTGGCAAGAATTGGCCAAACCCTCACAGAATGGGTGTCCCTGTGCCAAGGATGGCCTTACGGCAGGCGAATCCAATCTCGGAATAGCGGCTGTCGAACCCATCGGGATGATCGGTGCCAACGTAGAAGCAGTCACGCGGGACAATGCCTGTCGGACCGGGATGCAGCTCTTCGCCAAAACGTGAGTGCGACTTCATATGCGCGACCCGCACCCCATCGACATAGACCCATTCGCCGCGATGCTCGACCAGCGCACCGGGCATGCCGATCACCTGTTTGCCAAACGGACCCTGATCGGGGCCGAAATGGCGCTGCACCAACTCACCCGCAGGCGGGACAAAGAACACATAATCGCCCTTGCGAGGCTCCTTGCCAGCGCTCACGAAGAACGCCCAATTAGGGAGGCTCTCGCTCGCATTGATCATAAAGGAATGGCTCTGCTGCCAGGCGGCAATCGAGTTGTAGCTGACGATGCCCATGGCAAGCACGCCCACCATCGCCCAGCGCGCGAGCACGGAAGGATGCCTTGAATGAACCGCAACGCTCATTGCTCCCTCCCCTGCGAAGCGGGAGGCGGCGCAGGCGGAGTGGACGGAGGGTCCGGATCGGCGCTTGAGCCAGCAGGAGCCGGGAAGGATTTGCGCAGTTCGTCGAACCGGCGGCCATCTTCATTGAAGCTGCGCTGAAATTCCTCGCTGTCGTCCCTGAACCGCTTGAGCATCGCATCGCGGCCCTCGTCGAACTTGCGATCCTCCTCCTCTATCTGCCTCAGACGGCGCGCCATTGCATCCGGGTCGCGCGGTTCACGCGGCGGCATGCGAACAGGTCCGCCATCAGGAAACATCGCCGCATTGGGATCCTTGAAGGACTCGGGGAACTGCATCTCGAGGGTCGCTTCCTCGCCATTGCCTTCAACGCGCATGCGCATTCCGTTCTCAGTGGGGACGATCTCGGCCGACACCTCCTCGCCGTCCGGGCCGATCATACGGATCGATGTCGCATCAGGGTCTTTGGGCTCGGGCTCTTTGTTCTCGCCGCAGCCGGTCAGCGCCGTTCCCACGACGAACAGGGCTGCCAAAGAGCGATACCTGTGAACCGGTGACGACATATAACGCATGGCGAGCTCCCTTCCTTTCGCGCTTCACTGACCGGTTGGCGGTAACATTGGCGGCGCGCCGGCCGGCACTGGGATCGCCGCAGGCGGGGCCGGTGCCCGTGCTGCAGGCGGCGGAACCTTCGCATAGATCGCAGCACGGATTTCTCCGGTGATGTCGGGCACGTTCTGCGAGAGAACCGCTTCGCCCACCATCACCGTCGTGCCATCAGCACCCCTCGCCTTCAACTCTTCGCCAAGCACCGTCATGAAAGCCTGGGTCTGCTGCGTCACAACCTCTGGGGGGGTGTCGCTGCGCGCCTGCGCCTGGACATATTCGCCAATAATCTGCTCGAGCCGCACGCTCGCGATCGGTGCCTTGACAACAGCGGGATCAAGGATGTTCTTGGTAACCCACGCTCCCCAGAGCAACGCTGCGACCAGAAGGGCTGCGAAGAGGTAGGTGACCGGTGAAAGGCCTTTTCGGCTCTGCTTTGCGACCGCAGCACGCGGGGCCGCGGCCGGGTCCGGGACACCTTCGTCAACGACGCCGTGAATGCCAACACCCTCAGGTTCAGCTCGGTCAAGGACCGGCTTTTCTTTTTGCGCGGAAGAGGGAGGCATGAGGGTCAGTTGCTCGGACATGGGTCAATCCTTTCGCGAGGCCTGAGTGGCCGAGAAGACGGACGCCAGCGAGCGGTATCGGGCCGCGCTGACAATCAGGAAGAGGATGAGAGTGACGAAAGCGAGCTGGTCCATGAAGTGCGCTTGGCGCACAGGCTCCGCATCGCCAAAGCGCACCGACAGGTTCTCGAGATGCGCGAAGAAACCTTCCGGCGTGAACGCACCCAGCGCCATGAAGAAGACAGCGTAAAGGCCAAGGGTTGCAAGAAGTGTAAGCGCCAGCCATCCCGAGAGCCGAAGCGCGAAATAGCACAGATCGGCCAGGAGCGCGCTCAAGGCTATGGGTTTGGCATTGCCATGGGGAGTGCGATTGCGATTGCGCGAAGGACGTTTGATCTCAAGCGGGATGATCCCCGCCCCTGCAGCGCGACCGGCCTTGGGTGAACGAAGGGGAAGCAGAGCGTTCATTCCGCTGCCTCCCGCATCGGCTCGCGTGCCTGATCGGGGAACGCAACCATCTCGATGGCTTCATCCATCGTGTAGCCTTCCTCCATCAGCCGCTCGATGCGCCCGAACACGGCCGGTGAGGAAGAATAGAGTGTCGCCGAATAGCGATCGAGAACAAGCCGCCCGATCGCCAGCGTGTCAGGCCCCTTGATGAGGATGTCGGAATAATCTGTCCCACTGCGCTTCAAGGAACGAAGCAGCGCCTCGGTATAGGGGTCCATGTCGAAGCGGTCGTGCTTCTGAAAGTCCGAGATCGTCTCGGGCTTCTGCTGCAATATCACCGACCAGTCGGAGTTTTCAAGCGCCGCCAGAGAACCCTCCGACTTGTAGTAGTCGTTCAGGGATTGCGTTGCAGTGATGAGCGAAGCGCCATATTTGCGGCAAGTGCGGCTGTAGGTCTCGACAAAATCGGCCATCGATCCGCCGCGCAGCATCTGCCAGGCTTCATCGATTAGCAGCGCTTTCGGGATCTCGCGGTCGATCTTGCGCATACTCTGCGAGGAGAGGAACATGATCGCGGTCAGCACGACGGAGCGCAGCTCCTCACGGCTTGCGAGGTCCGAAAGCTCGAACACCGTGAAATCGGAAGACATGTCGACCGTCGCCTCGCCCATGAAGAAGCGGCCATAGGTTCCCTTGGATGAGAACGGGAACATGGCAGTCGCCAGATCTTCCGATGCCAGCGTTCCATGCGCGACAAGCACCTCGATCACATCATCAATCGAACCCTCGCGCCCCTTGGCGTGCCAGGCCTGTCCTACAGCATTGTCAACGAGGCCACGCTCGGTGTCATTCAGATGATCAATATGGCGCGCCATCTGGCCAATGATCGATTTGAGCATGGCGAGCGCATCGACGAGATAATCGTCATCCTTCTCGATGAGCTCGGCATCAATCATTGAGAAGGGGTTGAGGCTGAACCCGTCGCGCAGGCGGAACTCGACGAACTTGCCGCCGAGCATCTTGGCCATGTGTTCGAACGAGCGCCCGTCATCGATGACGATGATGCGCGCCCCGATCCCGGCGAAAGCAGCGCACAGCTCCTGCAGCGCGACCGACTTGCCCGATCCCGACTTGCCAAAGACAGAAACATTGTGGTTGCCCGCGCTGTTCTCGAAGGGAGACCAGAAGAAAGGTTGCCCGCGCCGCGCGATGAACATCAGATGCGGCTTGGACCCGCCGAGAAATTCGCCCTGAAGCGGTGCAAGGTTCGCAGCCGTGGTGGTGAGCATGGTGCGAAGCCGCTTCATGCGCTTAAGATCGGAATCAAGCCCGTTGGCCAGTGTCATCGGGAGGCACGAGATGAAAGCCATGATCTGCAGGAAGCGCTCATCAAGCAAATCCCACCCTGCTGCCTTGTAGATCGACTTGAGCGTGCGCTCGTTGGCATCGCCCTTCCCCTTTGGACTCATCATGCCAACCGTGTAATACACCTGCACCAGATTGCGTCCGAGGCGCAGCTCCTGCGTGACATGTTCCCACTCGCGGCTCTGATCCTTGAGCTGCGGCAGCAGCCGCGCAGAGCGCGTATCAGCAAGGCTCGTGGTGCGTATGTGCTTGTAACTCGCCTTGGAACTTGCCGCTTCCTCGTCCTGGTAGACGATGCATAGGCTGGTCATGGTGGGACAACCGGGGCGCAGCTTGTCGGCGAACATATCGCCGATCACCTTCTGGCAGTCCCATGGAGCCCAGCGCGTCGGCAGATTGCGCACCGAGAAGAAGCGGTAATCGAAGGTGTCCGGCTTGATCTCCTCGAACTCGGTGTCGCCGCCAAGCGTGGTCACCGCGCGCAAAGGCTCGCACGAGACTAGAATGCGATCTGCCTGCACGACGGTCTGGACGTCGCGGCGAACGCATTGGTCCGCAATCGGGTCGAGATCGCAATAATCCTCGACGTGATCGGAAGCGTCAAAGGAAGGCGCGGTCAGATCATCAATCAGCGCGATAAGGTCGACCGGCGAGTATCGGCTGACCGAAACGTCAATCGACTGGAGGAGCGCCGTGATCGAATCGCGCACAGTCATGAGCTCCTCGATGCTGCCCTTGCCCTGCTTGAACGACACCGACAGGATGCAGCGGTGCTGGCGCACGTGGAACGGCGCATCATGCGCCATCGAATTCCACGCACCTTCAGAAAGCATGCGCGAGCGGTGCTCGGCGATCTTCTTGTGAACCCCGCCCGCCGCATATCGCGGCAGCGCATAGCGCGCGATAGTCTGCCCGACACGCGGGCTTTGAAATGAAAGGATCTGAAGACGCGAACAGGGCGGCATAGCTTCAGACAGAAACTGAGCGAGAATGTCGCCGGTCCGCTCATCCGCACCAACAAGCGGGGCGACTTCGAGCGCGAAAGCGATGGAATCGGTCTGGTAGAAGATCTCCGTCTTGGGATCGAAACTACGATAAGGGAGCCAATCCGCCAGCATCGGCGCGCCGTGGCCTTGCGTGCCCTCATCGGGCGAACGCTCGTCACCAAACATACGGGAAAGCCAGCTCTTCTTGGTTTGAGGTAACGCCGCAGACATCGCCTATTGCTCCACAACCGGGTTGAAACCTTGAGGACGGTTGACGGGCGTTTCGCCCCCTTCCCCTTCACCACTCTTCGCCGCGTTGGCAGCACCGCGCGCGCGGGCCGCAGCAACGGCTTGGGCCGACGGCAGGGGCGGATCGTTCAGACCAAGCCTTGGAGTGACAGCTGAGGCGGCGCTGGCCGCAGTGACATCATTCCCGAGCGCAGAGAGGATTTCCGGATTGACAGTGAGGTTGATGCTCGGCGCCATTGCGACCTCGTCAGACGGGCTCGCCTTGATCCATTGACCGGTGTCGACAACCGCCTGAACAACGCTGGTCTCGTGGTAGCGGCCCGCACGGTCAAATTGCGCAGGGAACACAATGCGCAGAACCTTCTGCTCTCCGGGAACCACCTGAGCGGGCTGTGCCGCTGCGAGCGCAACCGTGCCGGGCGGCATCGGGCGCACGGGAGCCTGATACGGGCCTGCAGGAATATAGCTTGTGTCACCTGTAATCTCGACGAGCGCGCGGTTATCAATGACCGTGGCTGGCGCACAAGAACCTTCATCGCTCGGGCCGCAGGTAAAACTGCCGTTGATGTTCGTGCCAAGCGTCGTGCAACCGGCAAGAAACAGGACAACGCCACTCACTGCAGCAAGACGGCGACGCGAGATAGGGGCGCGCCAGTTGGCAGCGGAACCGTGCGGCAGACAGATCACATCAGGTAAAGTTTTACGTTTCATATCACGCTCCCTTCAGCCAGGCGATGAGCGCCTCCTTGGGCCTGTATCCTTCGAGCACCGCGCCATCCGAACGGACCAGAACCGGTGTTCCGGTGAAACCGTGGCGGCGGGCAAACGCCTCGTTCTCATCTAGCCCTTGCGTGTCGCAGCTCGCCGGTTTCACCGGCTCCTGCGCATAGGCGGCCCGCAGCGCGCCGCGCTGATCCTTCGCGCACAACACCCGGTCAGCGAGATCGCGGCTGCCCAGAACCGAAATAGGCCGCTCGATGACGGTGACGTTCATCTGCTCAAGCTGCTGGGTAAGAGCGCGGCAATAGCCGCACCGGAAATCGGAGAAGACGGTGACCTTATCGCCCCCCCTCCCCCACACGATCGTACCTTTGTCCGAAAGCGAGGAAAGATCGACCTTCTGTGCGGGCGCTGATGCGAGCGTGCGCTCGCTGCGCGTCCCGCGGCCGCCACCAGCTTCCTCCCCGGCGTTGGCGAGAGCATTGGCCTTGGCCGCGCCGCCAACGAGCATGTCTGGATTGAGCTCGAGGAGGCGAGCAGCAGTCAGATCCTGCCGCGTCTCCATGTCATAAACCCGCCCGATGATGAGGTAGCGCGCGCTTTCATCGACATAGAAGAGGTTCTCGTTCGTCGTGACCTCGCACAGGCCCTCAATGCGTTCGCAATCGACTGCGGTGACCTGGGTCTTGGGAAGCCGAGTCTTGAGCAAGGCGGTAACATCGGGCGAGCTGCTGATAGCGGTCGCCCCCAGAAGCAGCGACATCGATGAAATGGCGATTTTGGTACTCAACATGGACAAACTCCTGCTCGAGCGCGAACCGCGCACATAATCAGTTCTGGATGAAGACCCCTTCGAGAAAGACGATCTCGACATCGATGCCGGTCGGCATCTCAATAACCGGCTGATATTGTTCGGCACGCTCGATGAGATATTGCGAGAGCGTGTTGCCAGCTGAGGCAGCACCGCCGCCCAGCGCCTGAATGCCGACATCAGAAGCAGAGGGAAGCACAGGCTCCTGCGCGATGCGAGGGATGGCGTTCGCCCCCTGAAACGCATTGCCGACACCGCTTACAAGACCAGCGAAGAACGCCTGCGTTGCAAGGCCGCCCTCGCGGCTGACCACCCTGCCCCGCACGCCGGTCTTGCCGCCAAAGCTGATGAAACCTTTGACGTCGGAGATTGCATAGCGACCATTGGCCTGCGGGCAGGTCATGCGCTGAAGCTTCACATAGACCTTCTCGCTTGAGAGATCACCGCGCGCCGCGCCGTTAACGAGACATCCCTCGATCTTTGTCGTCAGCAATTTACCATCGCGATACACCGAGCGCGCAGGGCCGGTGATGCGCAACACAACAGGCAAGGGATCGGTTTGCGAATTAACACCCGCAGAGGCATCGACACCCACGATCACCCGCGCCTTGGCTATCGAATTGGGCGGAAGATAGTTCGGGCTGTCCGTGTAGCTGGTTGTCGCGCTCGTGGTCAGTCGTGTCGCGTTGCCACTCTGTCCGCCTTCGAAGGCCACAAGTTTGATCGAGCGCGGACTATAAGGTGATGATGCGGGCGCAGCCGCCGCCGCCGCTGCGCCCGCATGAGGCACAGCAGCTCGTCCGCCAGCTGCTCCGGTGGGCCCATACATCGCGACCGGCGGCGCTGGCGTCGCGGCCCGATTGGATATTTGCTGGCGCAGCTGATCATTCTCGGTCTGATAGGCACTCACCACCCGCTGGCCATCGACGGCCATGGCCTGGTTCTCGGCCTGCAGCGCGGCGATCTGAGCCTGCATGGCATTCAGCCGTTCGTCCTGACCTTCGACACCGCGCAGCTGGTGCTCAATGCCCTGGATCTGGGCCTCGGACTGAGCCTGCCATTCCTGCTGGCCCATGTTCTTGTTGACCATGTCATCGGTCGAAACCTTGATCTCGGACCCATCCGCTTCTTGCATCACATCTTCGGTGGTTTCGCCCGCGAAAATGTAAGCCGACCCGGCGACCAGCGCGACAAGGCCCGCAGCGGTCATCAGCATCATCTGCCGCTTCTTGACCGCATCATTGGTGCCGAACTCCTCTACATCGACGGTGTCGTCGGCATCGAGCTGCTTGGGCTTGCGCTTGAACGGATTGGAAAAATTCATGGACGTCCTCCCACGGAGCTGGCCAGAAGCTCTGCTGATGATGTGATGATGTAGGCGGTCGTGACCTCACCTCTTGCGAGCGCAGCTCGTGCGACGCTAACCGCGAGAGCATTGCTCGGTGCAATAGTCTGCTCATTGAGCACGGCCTCGCCCTTGCCGGTATTCTCTATCCGCAGCACGCGCCCAACCAAGCCGAGCCCACGATATTCGGTGATCATCTGAACCTTCAGGTCACCCACCATCACGGGTGTCATTGCAGGCTGGCGAACCTGAAACCCATCCATGGACTGGCCTTGATACATCGCCTGGATAAGCGAAGCGGCGGTTTCCTGCGGCGAGACGTTGCGGGCCAGTTCCGCAGGCTGATCACTGAGAATATCACGATTCTCGACGAACACCTGGTGGGCGCGCTCGCCGCCGATGCGACAGGCGAACTTATAGACAAAGCCCTTGGCGGTGGTCCCGAAAAAGGAGACTTCGTCCTTGGTGAAGCCTTCCGGAACGCTGATATAGATGTCACCGCGCGTGGGTTCATTCACGACCGTGAAATCGTCCAGCTCGTTGCCGGTAGTGAGCTTGGATACGCTGGCAAAACGATCATCCTTGAGGCTGACGCGCGTCAGACCCGACTTCGAAATCGTGCAGGCGACCTCGGAATTGTCGCTCGCGAGAAGGGTTTCATCGGCAAGCGCTGGCGAGGCGATCATCAAGGCTGCCGCCGAAAACAGGCCTGTGCCGAATATGCGGAAGCCAAGGCAGAGGGGGCGAGCGCCCATGAGCGTGGCCCCAGCTATCATTGCAAATCCAACCGGCGTTATCATGCATCACCTCCCTGTCCATCGCCCTCGACCTTGGTCACCATGCCGAAGCCGATGAGCTGCAGGGAAAGGCCCGAATATTTCCATGTGAAGCGGAAGCGCTTGTGCTCGGCCGTCACGGCCTTGGACCCGACAACCGTGTGCAGCGTGCCACTGACTTCCGAAGTGAGCGTCTCAGGATCGACGAGGATCGTCCCAATTGTGAAATATTGGCTGATGCTCGATCCGCCCTGTTCCTCGACCACCTTCATCAGTTCGCGCTTCAGCGCGCCGTGCTGCTCGGGGGCGGCGATCTCGAGGATCGATTTCATCCAATAGTTAAGGTTCTCGGGGCTGCGGTTGAGCGCCACGAGAGCTGTGTCGCGCGTCACCATCTCGAGATATTCTTCTGACACCCCGCTCGAAGAGACCGTCAACGGACTGCGCAGCACAGGCTGAAGCACAATCTCGCGATCACGCGTGAAGCCAAAGATCAGGAGAAGAACGAGCAGGCCCGCAAGGCAAAGCGCTGTGATCCCCAGCATGTTGCGCTGCTTGAGCACACGCTGATTCTGCGCCAGTCCGTAGGAATGATCCATGTCAGCCCACCATCATTCGAAGATGAGAGGGCGGCGTCGCCTTCAGACCAGTGAAGCTCGACGGCAGATACCAGTAGGCCATGTGGAACACCCACGATGTAGCCCGACCGGCTTTGAGCTTGCGGAAGCCCCACCATCCAAGCACGGCCAGCACGAGTCCGATCACGACATGCGATGTCAGAATGCCCCATATGAATGGCACGGCCATCGCGAGGAATTCATCAAGCGTCCAGAAGCCGATGAGCTCCGGGTCGTCGAGATGCGAAGGAATGCTGTACCGGTCCATGACTTACCGCCCTCCCCTTGGTTGTACCTGGCCTCAGATCGTCGCGGTGACGGTCGAGGTAACGATCGGAACACCGGTGCCGGCACCCACGCCCACAGCCACCGGAACGGCGACCTGCGCGAGGCTGAAGCGACCCGAGCCAAGCGCAACGAGGCCGCCGGCCAGAGCCATCACGGTGATGATCCGACCACCCGAACCTTCGAGGAAGTTCGTGAAGGTGGTCAAAGCTGTGTTGAAAGTAGCATCCGCACCCGCATACGCAGCGCTGACAGCGAGGATCGAGACCACGGCAAAAACGGCCAGGGCCATCAGGATCGTGTTCGGCAACAGACCCTGCTTCAAAGAAAGTGCATTCATAGCAATTCCCCATTCCTTAGCTCCGCGGGATTGCGGAACCCTTTTTAAGAAACGGGAAGAACTTTATTCGTTCAAGCTTATTCGAGATCTGTGCCGCTCAACTTACCGCAAGTTGTCAAAATATCTGCGGAACACCAGAAATTGTGTGATGAACAGAGGAAAAAATTTCATATGCGAGAGAAAATATTTCGCTTGCGTGGCACATAATTTACCGAAAATCGACAACACTTTGGATTCTCCTATTATCGAGGATTTGGATAGCGTATTGGATTGCGCCTACGGTGTGAGAACCGTAACTAATAATAGATTTCGAAGTAGTCGCATCTTTTGGCGACAGTTGGTCTCAGTGTATCATTATACGTCAAAAAAAGGCCTATATGACATGCGAACAGAGGAAGCAGAAAGCCGTCGTGCAGCCAGGTTAGAGCAATACCGGATCGTCATAATTGAAGCATGGCGTCGCAACGGAATGACGAACAAATACGTGGCAGACTGTACCCGGCGCGGAACCAGCATCATAAGCAAGGTCAAAAATGGCCGTGCCAATATTAGTGCTGATCTGCGCCACGAGCTGATCGACCTGTTTGAACTAGATCGCATTCGCCTGTTTATGGCGATCGAAATGGTCGGCAACGGAATGCTCTATTTTGATCCGACATTTCGCAATGTTTGTCACGCGTCGATGTGCTTCGTGCGGGAAATGCTAAGAGTGATGGACGAAGACATCTCGCCCGAGCAAAAAGCGTTTTTCGCCGCTTTTCCCGACACCGCGATTGGTGCACTCGCTGGTCGGGCTGGGCTCGATGTCGCCAAACGCTTCGCAGCAATCATGCCGCCTCTTGGGCATCTGATCGACCAATCGCAAACCTAGGACCTTCCAGAAATCCCTTGATACGCTGCGGAAAAGGCCGACGGGCCGCATTCTTGCTGATTGTACCGCACCAGGACGGAGATCGGATCACTGTCTCCAAGCTACTTGATCGACAATTAACACGCCGGCCGGTTATCGGTGAACCCAAGAGCGGACGCGGGCTCTGTGCATCAGACCCGCTGCGAGCGCCTTCGAACAGCGTGTTCTAGGTGCCTGAAATTGGTTAGGATGGGGTTCGGCAATCGAACTGAAACTTTGCCTTGCGCGGATCGTAATTATAGAGTGCAGCACCATCACCGATTATACCGTTGAACGCCGCATTGCCGGAATGCCGCTGATTGAAGCGGAATTCTGCTTCCGCGATGTAAAGCCACAAGTTTTCTGATCGGACCTGGCGCAGGGCTTTCATCAAACGCTGAAGCGCCGCCCGGTAAGCTCGCAGATCATTTGATAATGCGTCAGAATTATCACAGCACGCTGCATGACCGTTGATCTCAAAATGATCATATTCCGCGCCTCCGAGTGCGCGATACCGGACGTGCTGCTCAGTAATGATGCGGGTACCTGGAAGCAGCAAGGTTTGTGCTTGCTTGACGATCGTTGCTTGCCGACGGTCTGGTATAATCCTGCTGGTTACCTGACCATTGGCAAAAATCGCCAAGATGGTTGCTGGTCTGAGTGTGGTGCACCCGGGCCTAGAAATACAACGCAATTCGATTGTGTCGAGTGCGACAGTTTCTCCCTCTCCGCCTAAAATGCCCGCCAGACGAACGGAGGCAAACAATTCCCGTATGCGTGCAGACAATCTAAGAGTGGATTTGAGACCCAAACCGGTTTGCTTTCGCAAATGGCTGACGCGAATTCCGTTGGGCGCGTTGCAAAAGAGCAAAATGGCATAAAACCAGATGCCAAGCGGGATATTGGAACGATAAAAAACGGTGTCCCTCAGCGGGTTGATGATCGCCCCGCAGGAGTGACGCCAGCTGCTTCGCGAGCCGACCTTGCGCCAGGGTTCCGCCCCACCGCATTTTGGGCAACCTCCTGACAGGCCCACGCAAACCCGGTGCAAATGCTCAAGGCAGGCATCGTTGTCCGGGAAACGTTGGACGAATTCGCGAATATCGGTCCCAGGCTGGCTCATTGCTAAAGACGCGATGCGCGCAGATGGTTGTGAGCCCGCAGCGCCTCAATCTCTGCTTCTCCCAGCGTCGGGAAGTCCCCAACCATATCCCAATACGTATTTTGAGACCGATTGCGCCGGTTGTATCGGAATTCAAATTCCTTCAGGTAGAGCCAGAGTTGATGCTTGAGCACACGCTCTTCACGGTTCTTCAAAGCAGGCAGAATGTAGCTCTTAAATCCAGCGATCGCATCCGTTTGTGCGGACTTTCGCCGAAAATGGTCAGGATCAAGAAAGACGTCGGCCAATGTGTGATTGTACACGCCCAGAATGCGTGCTGTTCGCTTGCAAGTGGTCCGTATGATCCGGGCCCTGGGGGCCTTTTGCCGGATAAGGGCCCCCAAATCCGCACGCCGCGGATCTTCGACCACGCTTGCATCCACTTTGCCGCCTGCAGCGATGAAAAATATATGCGTCTTGTTGCCCTTGTGCGGTTCCAGATTTGGCACCTGCACTAAGGTTTCAAGCCTGACGAAAATTTCGGTCTGATCCCCGCATGGCTTATCTTTGCTCTGTAGCGCTGCAATGTGAAGGCGTATTTGTGCCATAACCCTGCGCGCTTTCGGGATGCTTAAGCCCAATTGCCTGGCTAGGAATGTCGTCTCAATTCCTTCAGCACAATTGGCAAAATGCAAAAGCGCATAAAACCACAATGATAAGGGAATTGTGGTTTTATGCACCAGAGTGTCAGCCAGCGGTGACACGACATGGGTGCAGACATGCTGCACATGTTGTGTCTCCCAATTTTTCTGCCATTGGCCCGACTGACCGCACGCAGGACACACCAAGCCGTCGGAATAGCGCACTTGCCACAGATGCTCAAAACAAGCCTGATCGGTTCCGAACCGCAAGGCGTAAGACAGAATTGAAGTCCCATTGTAGCCCGGACGCGAAGAGATGTGTTCGCTCAGATCACGCCCATACATCAATTCCATCGAGCAAGGCTCCCCTGTGACCATTCGCCTTTCGGTCCAACGATCTGCCTGCGGACAGATCTTCGCCGCCCGGTTTGCAAGACACAGGTCCCGGGCGTCCAGGCCACGCGCCGGCGGTACGCTACCCACACTTCGTCCAATTCTGACGTGGCAGGGCGGTTCCATAAGGCCTTTGCCACCACTTGAGGACCAGTACCAGTGCGGTCAGGCGGGTCGCTATCGCACTTTTACAAAATGCACAGATTTTTAACCAGGGACCTGTGACAAGGCTTAATGCTCCCCCTCATGCTGCAAGCGCTACACCCCGGACGATTTCTAATCATATTGCTTCTTGCGGGCGCTTCCTTCACGCCGCAAACACTACGGGCTCAAGTGCTCCAGGGGGCCGTAAACGTTGCCGATGGCGACACCATGGTTTTGGGCGGGCAGCGGGTGCGGCTGTTCGGAATTGATGCTCCGGAACTGGATCAATCGTGTTTTGCGGATGGCGAGCCGGTGGCGTGCGGAAAACAGGCCAAAATTGTTCTCGAGGGCCTCATCGGCGATGCACCCGTTTCATGCGCAGGCCAATCAACCGATGTTTTTGGCCGGATTGTGGCCATTTGCCGGGTGAGCGGCGTGGATCTTGGCGAAGCCATGGTCGCTGCAGGCTGGGCCACAGCATTCCAAAAATACAGCAAGAACTATCTTCCGATCGAATTGCGAGCCAGAGCAAGGAAGGCGGGCATGTGGCAGTGGGCCTTTCAGCCACCTGAAGACTTCCGCGCGGCGCAATCACCGCGCGGCACAGCGAACCCCGGCGCTGGCAGCCGACCAGCGACAACCCGAACACAGGAGGCGATCGGAAAGCAATCCACCTGCCGGATAAAGGGTAATCAAAACCGCCGGGGTGAGTGGATTTATCACCTTCCAGGAATGCCCTATTACAACGTCACTCGAGCTGAAGCCTATTTCTGCACCGAGCAGGACGCACAAGCTGTAGGCTACCGACGCGCAATCGTGAAGTAAGGCTTGCGCTTGGAAATCGAGCTCTGGCTCGCCGAGCTCGATATCGTCCAACCACCTCGCGCAAGCAGCTTTCCCGCTATTGCCCGGGCCGGGTCGGGAAACACATTCTTCAAAATGCCGTCACAGCCAGGCGTATTGCGTGCGGCGCTGGGGCTCCAAGCGCGTCTTTCCCTGGACTGACCGAAGCCAGCTCTTGGGCAATGCCAGGCGCCTTCGCGCAATAGCACGACGCGATCACCAATTCTGGCAGCGGATCGGCCGATCCAAACATTTTCGCGCTTGGCGGACCCCATCCGGCGAATATAGTTTTCGTCCCCCCATTTCCAGACACACCGATCCATAGTCCGGGTTCCAGCGGGTTGAGCGCATTCGATCCCACGATCACTGTCAGCAATTGATCCGGGGCAGCCGGGTTCGGGCCGTCCACACACACGCCTGTTGGCTGCCTCGATCCCAGACCACATGCGATCCCGGTTTCTTCTTCCACCGAAATCAACGGACTGGGCTTTTACACAAAGCCAGCTTCACCAGCGGTTTCGCGCTTTCATCCAAAGATTCCGCTCAAACATTGATCAGCCAACTGCCCTCCGGCGCCAGAATTGTTGGTTTTCACGCATAGCGCGTCGTAAACAGCTGCCTGCGTAGCGAAACCAACAAATGGCGAGTTATTTAAGCATTGGTCCATGGCATCATTGCCTCGCTGCGACGACGAATAGGCATAAACCGCAGTAAGCCCGTGTTTATACTGATCTGGAAGCTAAGCGTTTACAGTCTGGTTGCCCTCTAAGCAGAGGTGGTCAAACAGGAGGGCGCTATGCAGATCACCGCACAGAATGCGACAAGAATCACGCTTCATATCATCGATACCTGCAGCAACCAGCGCGCTGGCATTGCCAGCAGCATCTATGCTCTGGGCCACCATGCTGAGGTCTATGGGAATATTTCCGAACTCACCGCGCACCCGCCCAGGTCGGGGATCATCATCGCGCGCGATGACGCGAGCATGGGCGGGGTGACCGCGATAATCGAGTGTATGGTTAAGCTGGGTATCTGGCTGCCCGTGATTGCAGTGGATGAGCAGCCTCTGCCAGCGCGGATTGTCCAGGCGATCAAGGCCGGAGCACTCGATTATCTGCCGCTTCCGATCGATCAGGAGCGACTAGAACGAACACTGGCGCGCGTTAGCCTCGAGGCCGAGGCCTATAGTGTGCAAAAGCGGCGCATGATCGATGCGCGTGGTCGCATCAAATCCCTTACAGTCCGTGAACGAGAAGTGCTGGATCTTTTGACCGATGGTGGCAGTAACAAGGAAATTGCTCGCGCGCTTGAAATCAGTCCCCGTACCGTCGAAATTCATCGTTCAAACATGATGACAAAGCTGGGAGCGCGCCACGCGGCCGAAGCGGTCCGGTTCAGGCTTGAAGCCAATATCAACGTCAGCGCGGCCGCCTGAAAGCCGTGGCCCGAACCAAGGGTAAATGCTGCCGCTTTGCCCACCTTGCAACCGCCTCGATGCCGCGAGGTTACAACCTGGCTTGTCCGGACTGATCTGAAATCCCAAAAAATCATATCATCGCTGAGTACGCGAACAACCAGAATATCCCCTTTTGAATTGCCAAACGACACGAGTGGCGAGGCTTTGTTCGAATTGGTGCATCATCTTTGCCGTTCCGCGAACGTGCTATCATGTATCTGCCGTGTCAAACCCAATCCGCGAGCACATGCAGAGCGGAGCGCTCAGGCTTGACCAGAGTTACACCGGCCGCTGCGCTCAAGGCTTGAGGCATGTGCACAGGGATTTGCGGCGTTGACCCTTCAACAGGCAATGCGCTTGCCTGAACGCGAGATGGTCCCGTTCAAAAGGGCAGAACCTGGACTGAACCCGCCTCGACATTGCTCCCGGACTTATCTGAACCCCGAGCATCCGAGCTTGGGCGCTCCTGAGCAAGAGGACGAACGATGGCGCTGGTGCAGTTGTGTTGGCAGCCCAAAGCGTGTGTACAAACACAAAAAGCCGGCCCTTTTCAGGACCGGCTAAAAATTTTGTGGATCAAATCCTTGTTAACGGAAAGACCACACTGCTTGGACTGCTAAGGCAAGCTGGTTGAAGCTAGCATGCAATTCGTGCATGTCAACGTCGAACTGCGCAGCCCCCGAACCTGTCGAAGTCGCCGCATTGAGCGCGGTGCAGGCGCACCGCTTGAAGAGAATGTATGGTGTTTTGAGTGCCCACGCGGCGAATGCGGACCTTGCCCGCTGCACGCTGCACGCGGCAATCGAGACCGCGAGTTTTCACTTCGCAGTTTCATCGCTAATCGAGGATGTCTAACTCTAGCCAAAATGGCCGGCGACCGTCTCTCAAGCCGCCGCCGCGGGATGAATTGTCTGTGAAATCGAAACACACCTGGCGTCTGGGGCTGACCCTTGGATCCAGAACCTTGGGGTGGACCGCGCTTGATCTGGATCAAGCTGGCCGTCCGGCCTCCTTGCTCGACATGGGCGTGCGTGTTTTTTCGGATGGCCGCGATCCGCAGACCCGTGAATCAAACGCCCGTGCGAGGCGAGCAGCGCGTGGCGAGCGGCGCAACCGGGATCGGTATCATCAGCGGCGCGAGAAGTTTCTTCGCCAGCTGATCGAATTGGGGCTTCTTCCGTCGTCTCCTCCCGAGCGCCACCGGCTCGAGCAACTGGACCCCTGGATCTTGCGCGCTCGGGCGCTTGCCGAACCGCTGGAACTGCACGAGGTGGGGCGTGCGTTGTTGCACCTGCAGCAACGACGAGGATTCCAGTCCACTCGCCTCGCTGAAGGCAGGGGCCATGACGGAGGTAAGATCGCAGCAGGGGCCGCCGCCGCGCGGCAAATGATGGCAGATCAGGCCGCAGTCACTCTCGGTGAACTAAAGGGCCGGCCGCGCGCTGAGGTGCAAGAGGCAAACCGGCACCTGCCCGAAGGTCAGCGTCGCGCCATGCCGCCCGCACGTGTTCAAATAACCGGCGATGGCGCGAAGATCGCCTATGATTATCACCCGCTTCGCTCAATGATTGCCGATGAATTCGAGGCACTGTGGAGCGCGCAGGCCCCCTATCATCCGATCGCCATGAGCGCGGCAGCGCACGAGAAGCTGCGCGAAACACTGTTCTTTCAGCGACCTCTCAAGCCGCAACAGGTCGGACGGTGTTTGTTCGAAACCGAAGAGGAATGTGCTCCCACCGCTCTGCCGTCGGCTCAACGCCTGGCTATTTATCAGGAGCTGAATGCTTTGCGCGTTGCCTTGCCGGCAGAACAACAGCGTTCGCTGACGCCAGACGAGCGCGACAAACTGGCTGAAATCGCTGTGTCAAAGCCGAAAATCAGTCTGCCTTCCATGCGCCGGGCGCTGGGTCTGCCTAAAACCGCTCAATTCAGCATAGAGGCGAGCGGGCGCACATACCTTCCCGGAGACACAACCCACGACGCTATCACGGCAAACAGGAAGACAGGAACGGGCAACTGGGAAGGCTGGGTAGAGCTCACTTTTGCGCAGCGCGAGGCGTTGGCCGAAATTCTGCTTGGACGTCCAGCTCCGGGCAAAGCCACCCCGGCGATGACACGTGTCACGCATCAAAAGGTTATCGCCCGTGTCGCCAAAGGGCTTGGACTTAGCGAAAAGAGTGTGCGTCATCTGCTTGAGGCACAGGATGATGAGGCTCTGATCGAATTTTTGCGCACTCGCTTTGGTCTTGAGGCGGATGCCGCTTCGTGCATAGCGCGCTTGCAATTGGCCTATGGTCATCAGCGTGTGAGCCGCACAGCTTGCGCTAAAATTCTTACCTGCCTCATCGAGCCGGACGAAGCAGGTAACCTGCGCTCGTTTGAAGAGGCAACATTGGCAGCCGGCTATTCGTCCCCCAGCTTCATGAGGAGCGGCGAAAAATATGCACTTCTGCCGTATTATGGCGAAGTGCTGGAGCGTTCGGTTGCTTTTGGCAGCGGCGACCCCGCCGACAATGCCGAAACGCGTTTTGGCAAGGTTTTCAATCCAACGGTCCATGTTAGCTTCAACCAGCTTCGCCGGGTTGTGAACGCCCTGACAGAACGCTTTGGCCCGCCCTCGCAAATCATTCTTCAATTGTCACACGATTTGCCGTTGGGCGCGAAGAGCATTAAAAAACTGGAAGCGCGGCGCAAAGCATCCCGCGCGAAAATTGAAAAGCTCGCACTAACGCTGAATAGCCTCGGGCAGGCCAACACCTACCACAATCGCCTCAAGCTGCGTCTGTGGGACGAAGTCGAGGCGATGGGCTCGAGGTGCCCGCTTACAGGACAGCGCTTGTCACAAGATATGCTGTGGTCCGGCGACCTGGAAGCGGGATATATACTCCCGTATACGCGCACGCTCGACGATAGCCTCGACAACAAAATGTTGGCCCTGCGCGAAGCCAATTTGCGCAAGGCTCAGCGTTCTCCGTGGGAGGCGCTCGAGCTCGGGATTTTCGACAAGGAGACGCTCAAAGAAACGATCAACGCCCTGCCCGCTGCCAAAGCCTGGCGTTTCGGACCTGATGCGATGCAGCGTTCAAGCATCGATGAGCTTGCATCTCTGGATCTGCAATTGCGGGACCGCCGCCGCGTTGCGAGAATGGCGGCGCAATACCTTGGTTGCCTTGGCGCAGATGTGCGCACGGTCAATGGACGGCTGACTGGCGACTTGCGCTACCTTTGGTCGCTCAACGGTGTAATGACTGACATGAACCAAGCATCGCCGGACGACGAAGGTGAACCAACAAAACGGCATCTCCATGACCACCGCCGTCATGCGATCGATGCCTTTGTTGTCGCCATGACGGACGAGCAGATTGCCGGTTCTGCGGCGCAAGCCGCCTCAACAAGCAAAGCCCATAGCGCGGCGGTAACGACAGGTTCGCAGCATTTGCTGGCTGAAGTTTCGTCCCCATTTGAGGGTTATCTGAACGCCGTAGCGCAAACAGCGAACCGGATGATTGTCAGTCACAAGCCGGACCATGGCACACAGGGACGCTTGCACGAGGAGACCAATTACGGCGTGGTGCGCACACAGTCGGGAGATACGCGACTTGTAACCCGCAAGCTCCTGGAAGATCTCTCCCTTCAGGAGATCAGGAGTATCGGCGATGACCGCATCAGGCGCGAAGTGCTCGCCGAAACCGATGGGCTGGGTGATAAAGATCGCCGACAAGCTTTAATCGACTACTCGCAGCGCATGGGCCACAAAAGGGTTCGGGTCCATAAAGTGCAGGCCGACTTCGAACGGATAGAACATGGACCCGACGGCAAAGGCAACATGCATGCACGCAATGTGATCGCGCGCGAGAATCATTGCATGGACATAGTCGAGACGCCTGATGGCGAATGGCATTGCTTCGCAGTGACGCGGTTCCTGACGCACAAGCACAAAGTCAAAGACGCATGGAAACGGCTATGGACTGCCCGGTTCCCCGACGGTCGTTTAATCATGCGGGTGCATAACAACGATCTTATCTTGCTTGTGCGGGAAGGCGAAGAACGGGTGATGAGGGTGGTGCGGCTCAATCCGGCTGCCAAGCGTTTCTTTCTTGCAGAAACGCATGAGGCTGGAAACCTTGAAGAGCGACACAATCACCCAAACGATCATTTCCGGTGGGATTTCGCGCATGTCGGCAAGCTCAAGTCCCGCAGGGCCCGTCTGGTTCGAGTCGGAGCTGATGGTCAGCTGGTTGATCCCGGCTTCTCTGATCAGTCGGGTCAAACACACTGAATTCATCCCGCGCCATAAATCAATGCAGAGCGAAAGGGTCTCACGGCAAACCGAAACAAGAGAAGCATGCGCTGGCCACTTTTACGTTCATTGTTCACTGTCCCGCTTCGAAGCCAGTGATTTGCTCGCCTGACCGTATGTGTGGCAGTGTTCGCCGGATTGTGGTGGAAACCTTTTGCGAGTTGCAAGCGTTGTCGAATACAAAAGAATTTATGCTCTAACGACATAGGGCGATTACACAAAATCACGGAGACGAAGAATGACAAAGATCGGTATTATTTTGGGTAGCCTGGCCTTGATCAGCGCACCCGTGCTCGCGCAATCCGTTCCGTCGATTGCACCGACAAGTGACGAAAGTGCATTGGGCGGCGAGTCCGGCGCCAACGTCATTGCAGCGGGTCTGATCGCTGGCATTATTGCTATCGGAGTACTTGCTTTCACCATTGGGGATGACGACGACCAACCGATCAGCGCGTGACAGGGAGGGTAAACGTCCAGACCGGGCTGTTTTCCGTCTCTTGAGGGTGATACGGTCCTATATTGCCGATTTAGAAAGACCAGATCAAAGGTAAACCCTCGATCTGGTCCTCCCAGCGATTTCACGGTGCACCTTAGATTAGCAGTCCAAGCAGCGCGGGCCGACCGCAACGCTATTGGCGGCATTTCGCTAAGGCTAGTCAATTAGCAGATATCTTTGTTCGTTGGCAACTTTGATCCGGTGTTGGCCGTATAGTTGTACGAAACAACTCTCAGTCAGGTCCGGCGTTGGGTAGAATTGCAGACCTTGTAAGGGTCGAGATCGCTGCCTGAGTCGAGGCTTACAACCGGGAAGACCGTACTTGTCTCTCGGCTACGCTACCCTGGCGGCGTTCGCCTCCAAACTGGATGAGCAACGCCCTGCTTCGCTACGCCCTGCTCCGCAACGCGGCCCATCGCTTCATCCGCGCTGATGCGCAAAACAACCGCCCGGCTCGAATGCCCGCTAGAGAAAAGGTCGGCGTCATGTCAGCGGGGCTGATGCAATCGGAGATGCTGCAGTTGCTTGACAAAAGCCTTTTTAGTACCCGTTCAAAAGTCGCTTCACTGTCAGAGAATTTGGGCTTCATTTTCGTTCCTTCGTCACCACGGTGAGACCCAGGTCCTACTCGAACCACAATCTCAAATGTGCCACAACTGCTAATGGGAAACCCTGCAGGATATCATCAAGCAAAGTCGAAGACGGCGGAGCGAAGCGTAGACATAGCTCTAGGGCCGGATCGCAAGCGCGAGATTATCGACGCGGGTCGACAGGACTGGCCGGTAACGATCCGCAAGGCATGCTCGGCTTTGCACTTCGATGGTTCGACTAATAACTACCAGTCGCGCCGGACCGATCCGGCGTTTCTGAAAAAGCCCATCAAGAAAATCTGCCAGGCGCATGTCCACACCGCCGACCTTGACGAAGACTGAGGACTACCGTTGGTTGAATTATACTAAAGAGCGCTATGGACGATTCACGGAGTGAGATGCCCGTACGCCAGACGATCTGATGGTCTGCTACAAGCACGTAGAGGGTCGCGATGGCGGCAGCGATCGAGGTTCGGAATGTTCATGCAGGGGTGAATTGAAAGCGGTTTGTGCAACAATGCGCTGATCGCGATCAAGTTCGGCGGTTGCTGGCGATTTGGTTGGTTTTGTACGGAGGAAGCCGGAGCGATGCTGAAAGCCCTCAAGGGACACACTGCAGATCATGCGCAACAACATTTTGTCGAACCGCACTTTCAACCCTGACACGACATCATCGATCAGTGTTGTGTCGCCTCGAGACTCAACCTTGGCGCACCTTGTCACTGAGCCCATCGGTGATCACCAGAGCTCATTGGTATCAGGCATAGATGAACCGCCGACGCTCGATGGCGCGCGCTCGGAGGCTAATGTGATCGCAAGCCGGCAAATCAGACGCGCCTAGTGCGAGGTGCGCAAGAGTAAATTTGCACAGAGATACGCAGGGTACGTACCTCATGCACATATGATCACTTCGTATGGAAGGCCCGCATAGGCTCGGACGAGACTTTGGCCGGAAGAATGAAATGAACCGGCGGGCAAGCCGCTCGAAATAGCTGATTTGTGTTGGGTAAAACAAAGGCCGGCCATTTTCATGGCCGGCCTTAAATGTAACTTTGACAGCCGCGTTAGCTTCAGAAGCCGATGCGAACGGTCGCTCGCGCACTATGTACGCTATACCCTTCAACGAACTCACCCTGATATCCCAGCTCGATAGAGGTATTAGGACTCAGTTCAACGTCCGCACCAGCAGCGAGCTCAAACCTATCCTGCTGCCGGTCGCCAAGCTGCACGAGGATCGTCTGCAACTCACTCGATGTGAGACGGAAGCTCCGCGGATCATCGATGAACTCGCGCACCACAGTTCCCTGAACAAAGCCGCTGACATTTTCAGACACCGTGGCACCAAGCTCTACACCAGCTCGCCCTTCGACAAAACGTGCATTGGCTCTCTCGACGGCAAATCCGAAACCGCCGGACTCGACCGTGTCGTCGAAACCGATCGAAGCTGCATTCACCCCGATCGTTGGCGTCAATGAGATATTCTCATCCGGAAGCAAGTCATATCCTAGGGTCGCCCTCGTTGCAAAACCGTCAAAATCATAAGCTGAAGAAATCGGTCCAAGGGTGCCGCCCCTGCCTGCCTCAACTTCGCCTGTTAGGTAGGAGAATTCCGCATTAAAAAAGCCGCTATCAAACAAAGATACGCTTAGATACGCGCCAAGCTTAATACTTTCTATTTCTGATCGCTCGCCGGGGGCACCGGTCGATGTTTCATCGTCGACGTTGATATCTGCATAGCTTGCCAAAAGGCCAATGCGCGTTCCTTCCAAAGCAAGGAAGTCGCCGCCTACCGTGAAGACGAGCTGATCGCTTTCGTAGCCTTCAATGCTAGCTGAGCGCGCATCTTGTTCAGCTCCGCGCACAACAAACTGCCCCCATATGCCGGATCCTTCGCCACCGAGGTGTCGATCCAGTATCTGGCTCGCTGTATTTGATGTCTCGAAGATTTCGCGTCCAACACCCTCGCTCAGTGAGGGCAGCGTCTGCGAAAGGGCTGAGGACAAGGTTTCAACTGTTCCGAGCGAATTCAGCGCCGCAAAATTGTCCGAACTGATCGTCCCCGCGTTTGCCGCTGTTGCGATTGCGCCTCCCAAAGCTGCAAGATTCGGGTCTGAATCCGGTGAGTCTGCAAATGGATTGGCAGCGCTAACTGCTACGCTGAGGGATCCGATGACGGGGGTGTATGCGAGGAACAGGTCATCGTCGATGATGTTAAGCGTAGCTCCGTTATCGGTGAAGCCGGTGCCGTCTTCCAAGACAAGCACAGTCTGCCCCAGCAGTTGCTCGTCAAGGGGCGTTTCGATGTTGAGGACGCCCGTCTCATCGAGGACGATTGAGCCTGTCACGGTTAGTGTGTCTACCCCCAGTCGGAGCGTGGCTTCGCCAACATGGATGACGTCGCCATTGAGCACCCGATCACCACGAATTACGAGATCGTTCAGAGAACCGCCGAGTTGAGAACCTAGTTGATAGGTCTCGAAGTCTGTAAAGTTGTCAGAATCGAGGGTTCCTGCGAGGATCGCGATATCATTGCCGCTGCCGCCACTGATTTGGGCAGTGACACTGGAGCTCTGACCCTCCAAGATGAAGACATCATCGCCAGCCTGAAGATCGATCCAGCCCGAAACGCTGGCACCAGTCCATTGCTGGAATTCATCATCTCCGGCACCAAGAAGAACGGCATCAATCCGACCTGTTTCCGGATTAACCGCGCGTCCTTCGATGGCGCCGAAATTGACGACTTGCTGCGCGCCTTCATTGGCATCGGAACCCGTCGCGCCAGAACTCGTGTTGATACCAATGTCGCCGCGAATAATGCCGCCAGCATTGTTGGTCACCACTCCATCTTCGTTGCCATCGGTCCCACCATCGAAGTCGATACCGGCATCAATCTCTCGGCCAGTCGTGGGATTGCCCATTGCGTCCAAGATGAAATCGCCGTCAGGGTCGCTCGACAGGCTCTCGATGATACCCGAATTGGTGATCGTGCCCGAGTTAAGCTCCAAGCCGTCATTCTGACCGCCCTGGATAAGCCCGGTATTGGTGATCGTGACATCATCGCCACCATCGATTGCGTCATCTTCGGGAGAAACGATCTCACCATCATTGATCACGACCAAGCCCGGCCCATCAGCCTCTATGGCTTCATCGAAGGCGCTAAAGATGCGTGCGCCCGCGTTGTTGGTGAGTGTGAAGTTTGCTTCGCCTTCAATGCCCTTCCAGTCGGAAGTGACAAGACCATTGTTAGTAAATGTCAGACCGTCATCGGCATCGACGATCTTGGTATCAAATCCATCGTTCTGGATCGTGCCGTTGTTCAGGATTGTGAGGTTTTCGCCCGATTGGATCGTATCGGCATCGCCGGTGGTATTGATGGTTCCGCCGGCTTCATTCGTGATTGTTCCATTGTCTCCGATGTTTACGGCGCGATCATCCGCGATGATTTCGCCGCTATTGGTGAGAGTGAGGTTATCGCCGGCATCAATGCCGAGGGCATTATCACCTGCCGTCGAGATTGTGCCGTTGTTGGTGATCACGAGCTCTGCTCCGCCAACAATGCCTGAATTGTTAGCGCCGCTTGTCTCGATTGTTCCGTCGTTGGTGACTGTCGAGCCTTCGGTGCCAAGAGTAACTGCGTTGCCACCCATTGCCGAGATGATGCCTGTGTCGGTGTTGGTGATGGTTGCAAGGCCGCCGAGTTCGAGCGCGCCTGCCGCCATTGTGGTGATCGAGCCCGAGTTGGTTACCGTTGCATCACCGGTTATCGAGACCGCGAGCGATCCTGCACCGGCGGTGTCGATCATGCCTGCATTGGTCAGCTCGCCAGCCCCTGCGATAAGCACACCGGCCGAGTTTGCGCCTGTTGTCGCAATCGATCCGGTCGCGGTGTTGGTGATGGTCGAGCCATCGCCGACCGAGATGCCGGCTGCGTTGGCACCGGTCGTATCGATGCTGCCGCTGTTTTCAACGCTGGCATTCGCACCGGCAATTACGCTTGTCGAACCATCACCTGTTGTCGCAATAGAACCAGTGCTGGTCACCGAAGAATCGTCGCCCACGCTAATACCGAAAGCGTTTGTGCCCGCGGTGCTGAGATTGCCGTTGTTGATGATCGTAACCATCTCGCCAGCATCAATCGCCGTCTCGCCGGCATCGGCGGTTGCGATCGAACCGTCTGGCGTTACCGTAAAGGTCAGACCGTCCGAGATCGTGGCTGTTTCGGTGTTGGAGCCAGCAAGCTGCACATCACCGTCGAGAACGGTGAACGTAACGCTTCCATCGCCGTTCAGAAGGATCCCTCCACCAATATCAAGAAAGGCAATCGTCTCGAACCCGGTGTACTGAGCCGGATCAGAGATGGCCGTCAGGCTGCGTGTAATCTGATCAGCAGAATCGTTGCCGAAAACCAGCGTGTCATCACCAGCTCCGCCATCGACCAAGCCTTGGGTCACGCCGCTTTGCCATTGCTGGAAGGCATCGTCGCCCGCGCCGAGCAACGCAGCGCCGCCGCCATTGCCGTCAATCGCGCCGAAGTTGACAATCGTGTCGGCACCGCCAGCCAAGACGACCGCATCTCCGCCGCCAGATACAATCTCGCCGCCTGCAGCGTTTGTCAGCGTCACATCGCCCGTCGCAACAAGCGCAGAGGCCGTCAGCGAGGTCGTCGCAATCCTTCCGGTATTGGTCGCGGTGAGGCCATCGCCAGCCTCAACCGCGTTGCCGCCTGCAGCGGCAATCGTGCCGCTGTTGTCGAGGCTCGCATTCGCACCAACAACAAGACCACGGCCCCCGGCACTGATCGAACCGCTGTTCGTCACATCGGCATCATCGCCCGCAACAACGCCGTCCGAACCAGCACCAGTCGTCTCCACAACTCCGCTGTTCGTGAACACAAAACCATCACCAGACAAAACACCCGTAGAACCCGCACCCGAAGTTACGAGATTACCTGTATTATCGCCATTGGAGTTATTGCCCACGACTAGACCGGACGCCCCATCTCCGAAAGTCTGCAGCAGGCCGTCGTTTTGGATCGCAGCATCGGCTGCGACCTCGACCCCGGCCGAGCCATCACCCACGGTGACAATCGTGCCGGTCACAGCATTGTTGACTGCGGCCCCAGAACCAGCAGCGACACCCGAAGCATCAGAGCCGTTGGTCTGGATCAAAGCATTGTTGGATATTGTCGCTCCATTAGCAAGCTCAAAGGCGTTGGCGTCGGCAACGCTGGAATTCGTGCTTACCGTCCCGTCATTAACAACTACGGCGTCAGCACCGGCAACCACGGCATCACCCGCGTCGCCAGAGGTCTGGATAAAGCCGGAAACCGACACGCTAATATTTGCGCTGTCTCCGGCCACCAGCGCGTTAGTCGCCGTTGCGTCCAACAAGTTTCCGTTGATAGCAATGTTGTTTCTGGCGCCGCTGACCTCGAGCGTATTTTCAACCTGGGCACCCTCTTCCACGGTGACAGTGAGATCATCATCGGTCGTCACGAAGCCATCGAAATCAAGGCCGGGGACACAGGTCACGACGCTTCCGTCTTGGCTACAACCTTCCAGAGCCGGGATGGTCGGAGGCGTGGGCGGGGCAGGCGGCAACGGAAGAGGGTCAGGAGCGCTTTGCGCTGATGCCTGAGCAACGATGCCCATCGACAAGGTAAAGAGAGATGCACTCGAAAAGATGCGCGCCTTCATCGATGTGGAAGTAGTCATAAATATCCTCTTCAAAGTTGTTCGTTTCGCCGCATAACGCAAGCGAATTGTGTCGTCCGCTAATTCGACAATATGACGCTGGTATGAAAATAATATGTACGCACCTATCGCAGACGAGAGGGCTGCCAAATTGTTCAAAACGGGATCGGAATTGAACAAAATTTTAGAGCTTTATACCTTCCTAGCCGTGTCCCCGCTAACTTTGTGTATACCCCAGGATAGCAAGCACAGCGTCAAAGAAACGGGCGTAGATGTCTTTGGACTTTGTGATATTCGCCTCAGCTCCAACAGCTTTGCCGTTTTTGGCGATCCTGTGGCACCGCTCCAATCCAATTTGAGTGTTCGTGCTTTACCTCAAGAAACAGTTTTGAATGTGTCTAATCCACAGGCACTAGTGAATGAAGTTTTGGGTGTTGGTTATCTATGGTAAGGGACATCGCAGCTGAGTCATATTGCGAAACGATTCCTTGAAACCACCATGTCCCTCGTATTGAAATACGGTGTTAGGTTTATGGTTGTGATTTCGCGGGTTTTAACAGTCCATTTTTTGAACTCTTACGTTATCTCGTTAGCCTCATCATCACCTCGAGTGTAGACGCGATGACTTGGGGAGACGACACCGAGCATTTTTGGATAGCCTGATCTTGATCAATGCGCCTGTGCTCGCGCAATGTGTATCTGCGATTGCACCGATAAGTGATCAAAGTGCACTGAGCGGCGAGCCCAGCGCCCAGCGCCAACGTCATTGCAGCCAGGCTGATCGCTGGCATTACTGATGTCGCAGCGCTTGCTTTCACCGTTGGGGATGACGACGACAAACCTGTGGGCGCGTGACGGAGAAGGCAAGCATGTAGACGGGACTTTTATTATCTCTTGAAGGTGAGGCGGTGCGATATTCCCGATCGAGCAAGACCAGATCAAAGGGAGACCTTTGATCTGGTATTTTTAGCCATGTCACAGTGCGCCTCAGATTAGCAGTCCAAGCAGCGCGGGCCGAGCGCAACGCTATTGGCGGCATTTCGCTGAGGCCATAGTCTTAGCAGATATCTTTGTTCGTTGACGACATTGATCCGGTGTTGGCCGCATTGATATGCGCAACGCTTCTCAATCAGGTCCGACAAGCTCCACTATCATGACCTTTTGAATGTTACCTACTAAAGGGTCGTTTCTGTTTCTCGAGCTGGATTTAAGTGTCAGTTTTTGAGCCGAACATTTGTCCGGAATACTGAACACTCCCTCGAACGAAAGTCTCCCTCCCTTTTTCTGACGCGCCGATATTGAACCTACTTCGACTGTCTTGAGGCACATCAGCGACCATTTGAGCTGCTCAAAGTCCCCGCTGTAGATTTCGCCCAAGGCCGAAAAGTGATATGTTCCTTCATTCAAGAGCAGAAACTGGAAGGCGACCTCCCGATCCGTAGATGCTCTCGCTTGAAATTCCAAAACGCCACCATCTTTTCTTGGAATAAGTGACGTATACACTCCGTCGTCATTCACAATCTGCCAATCCAACCGACTCGGAGGGTTGGGAGCTTCCTGGAAGGTACCATTCTGTACACCGACACGCTGCGCGCCGTTGACCATCGAAACAAACAGTGCCCACGCCTCGTCGTAGTTTCCCGCTTCGAACAGCGCGTTGACAAGATCGGTTTTCGCTGAACGCTGAACTGCAAGCCCTTCATCACTTACTTTCGTCAAAAAGCGTGCCGAGGCAATAGGATAGTCTGGGTTCTTTCCAATGTTTTCAAAAAATGCAGGTGCCCATTCACCATTTTCCTTGAAAACTTCAATAAATGCCTGTGATACAAGCTCTTCTTGGATTCCGCGTCGCAGGGGAGGGAAAAGCACTTCGGGTGCTGTGCGCGAGGTGCGCATCGCCAGATCATAGCGAGCAACAGCTCCTTTAATGTCACCCCTGGCCACAGCCTCTTCAATCGACCACAGGTGCGCCCGTAACTCCCTCCTAGACAGTGAGTCGGCGTATTGCATGAGCCGTTCGGCTCGTTTGACTTCGCCACGCAATGCTGCCTGCTGTCCGAGAACGATGACAGCGTCGACGGCGGTTGGATCGTTGAGGAGAGCTTTGCGCGCCAACGCAGAAGCGAGGCTCCCATCGTCGGCGCTCGGCTTCAGGGTAAACTCACTCTTTGCTCTGGCCGCCAAGACCTCTCCCGATCCGGGCGCGAGGGTGCTGGCTAGCTGAGGATCCGCATCCACCACAACATTTGCAGCTGTTTCAGAGATGGCAAAAAGCGCCGGTATCAACAGGGCGACACCCAATATGAAATGGCCGTACGATCGCCTCGACCTAGGGCCCTTCCCGCTAGCATCTTTTGGCATAGGTCGGATCTTCTTGCTCATAGCCGATTGTTATGGGCCGTATCCATATGAGTATCCATAGTCGCTTTTCCCGTGTTTGGTTTCATGCTTGATCATGACGGTGCCGAGCACGTTTGCATTGGCTGACTCTAGCCGTTCAAGCGAGGTTATGAGCGCTTTGCTGTTCGTTTTCTCAAATTCGACGACATACACCAACCCGCCAACCTGACTTGCTACCAGGGGAGCGTCTGCGAGGCCAAGCACAGGCGGGCAATCCAGAATAATGTGGTCATACAGGTCAAGCAGCCGATCGATCAGGATCCCTAGCCTTGGCCCGGTAAGGAGTTCAGCGGCATTGGGAGGCGTGGGGCCAGCTGTCATAGCCATAAAGCCATACTCGTCTGACTTGAACAAGAGCGGCTCAAGGTCGTCTGATCCAGACAGAAAAGTACTCAAGCCATCACCAACCGATCGTTCACACATGGTGTGAAGCGAAGGGGAGCGCATGTCGCAATCGATAAGCACCACATTCCGTTTTGCGCGCGCCATGACGGTCGCGAGTGCGAGTGCGGTGTTCGACTTACCTTCATCCGGCCGGGTTGACGTAATCGCTATCGAATTGGGCACACCATTGGCCGTAGAGAACGAAAGGTTCGTTTGGATTGCAAAGTAAGCCTCAGAAATATCTGACTTTCGATCAACCAGAGACGATTGGGGGTCGTCGTTTTCTGCCCGCGGCACTACACCCAGCAGAGGCAGACCGGAAATGCGTTTGAGCTGTTCGATATCCGAGATCGCCTCGTCCATCTGCTCAAACACGAGCGCGCCCAAGACACCGAGCCCAAGACCGGCAACGAACGCTAGGGCGAGATTCAGCGGAATGTTCGGGCTTGAAGGATCTTCAGGTGGGACAGCCGTATCGACGATCGCAACGTTGTTGACACCCACCTCGCCTGCAATTCCAATTTCTTCGTAACGTCGAAGAAGACCGTCATAAAGAGCTCGATTAGTATCAACCTCTGTCTGGAAAATATTATACTGGATGCTGCGCCGGCGCAAATCGATGAACTCACCCTTCAATTCGTCGACGCGGGACGTCAGCGCGCGTTCACGCTGTTGCGCCTCCCGAAAGTCGCCCAGCAGCGAGGTCGAGACACGAGCTTCCTCGCGATCAATGCTGGCCTCGAGCTCCTTTATCTGTGTCCTGAGCGAATCCGCGCGCGGATAGCCCGGCTCGAACTGAGTGAGGAGACGTTCGTACTCCGAGTTTAGCTCGGCTCGCCGCTCGCGCAGGCGGTTCAGAGCAGCATTTCCGAGTGACTCCGTGGAAGTACCGGAAGCACGAGCCTGCTCGAACCGGGCCTGCGCTTCGATCCGTTCGGAGGTTGCCTGAGCCAGCGCCCGGTTCAAAGCGGCCATTTCATCGCTAACAAGCGAGCGGGGCCCTTCGTTCGAGCGCCCGGTTCCTTCACCTTCAAACGTGATAATCTGCTGAGAGGAAGCATAATCAACCAATTTACGCTGGGATTCGTCGAGTTGCTCCTTCGTTTGAGCCAGCTCTCCTTCAAGCAATTCGCGACCGAAGGATGTTGCGTCAATTTTCCGCTCGAGATTGCTTTCAATAAAATTCGTGGCCCAACTGTTAGCGACCGAGGCCGCGAATTCAGGGTCGGGGGCGCGAACATTGATGTTGACCAGTCGCGACAAGCGGGTTGGGTTCACCTCGAGATTATCAAGCAGAATTTCGCCTGCCACGCGAGTGCGCTCGATGCGCCCAGTAGCGCTATAGCGACCTTCAACAAGGTCGAACGCTGCATCCTCGCTGGAGTGTCCAAAACTTTCGAAGAACGCCGGATCATCCGGTAATCCAAGTTCCAGCGCAACCCGTTCCGAAAGTGTGCGCGCACGCAACAAGCCATATTGAGTCTGATAAAATTCTTGATCGGCAATATTAGCTTCGCGCTCGACACCCTGAATATTGGTGACATTGCCCGACTCGCGAGAAATCTCAATCGTCGCAATCGCGGTGAATTTTGGGGTCATCAGGAGCGAAAGAGCTGCAGCCAGAGCGAGGCAGGCTGCCACTGCAATAACGATCACATAGCGCCTGCGGAGTGCAATTTCGAGATATTGCCGAAACAGCGGCGCTTCGTCTTCAAGCACGCCAGAGTTGGGCGAGGTTGGTGGAGGAGCAAATTGACGCATGAAAATTTACTGCTGAAGCAGAGCTACGACCGGCGCAGCGAGAAGGGGAGCAATCGCGAGGAAATCCTGAAACAATCGGCGTTGCGGTGAGTCACCTACGATGACCAGATCATTGGCATATATTGGAGGGTCGGCATAAACGCCCCGCCGGATCGCAGCGATATTATAGAGCCCAGCAAACTTTTGGCCGTTTACAATCCTGAGGACGACGACGTCCTCCAAATCTGCAAATTCCGACAGCCCTTGAGCTGAAGCGACAGCCCGCATGAGCGTCATCTGGTTGGTCACAGGATAAAGCCCCGGCTCGGTCACCTGTCCGTCGACCGTAACGACTTGGCTCACCGAATTGATCAGGTTGATTGTTACATCTGGGTTGCGAACATATTTGCCCCTCAGCGCAATCGCTACAAGCTCCGCGACCTCCGCGGCGGTCTTTCCTCCGGCATCCAATGTCCCGATCAAAGGCATGGCTATTCTGCCACTTGCGTCGACCTGAACTTCCCGGCTCAGTTCTGGAACATCGAACACGTCAACCCGGATTGTATCAAGCGGCCCTATGAGTGAAGGACGGTCCTCAGCGACAAGATCATTCCTGACAGGCGCGGGCATCTCGGAAAGACTATCGATAACGGACAGTCTGCCCGAAGACACGAGCGGTGTTTTCCCGGCGCACGCCGAAACGAGGACCATTAAGAGCAGGCCGAAAATGATTTGCTTGAATTTCATGATTATCCGTAAAAACTGCGCGCCGCCTTAGCGCTAGCGTATTCCGTATGAAAGGGCGATTAGCGGCGAGGCTGATCAAGGTAAAGCTACACCGGCAGCAACGAGTAACAATTTTCGACGAACAGAGCAAAATCGACACACTGTTGCGGGCATTCAAGCTAACGCAGTTGTGCACTTACCGAGGCAAGAAGCATCGTCGATCCCCGCGAATTCCCATGTGAAAACAAGCCAAAGCCAGTCGAGAACGCTTACTGGAAGATCAATGGGCTCTTCTGACTCATGGAAACAAGTCAAAGCGCTGCCCGGCAACGCCCAGCAAGATTGATCTGGGTAAAGAGCAGATGGCGCCAACGCTCTCCAATCAGGATGCTGGCGATTCTGCCCTTGCCTTGCAGAGGCTGCAAAGGGCCAATGCTCTCGACATGCACACCGACATTTTCAAACATCCTTCGAAAGCTGCTCGGGGTAAACCAGCGCAAATGCGTGCGGTCCATTGGCCCCTCATCTTGGTAATCAAATCTTCCGAATAATTGTTCCTTTACAATCCGCCAATGCGCAATGTTAGGTGAACTGGCGAGGACAAGACCCCCAGGCTTGACGAGAGGCACGATTTTTCTGAGCGTAGCTTCGGGATCAACAAGATGCTCCAGAACTTCGCTCATTATCAGCGCATCAAAATGACCGGTGGGATAGGGTAGATCCACCTCTTCGATATTCGCAACATGCACTGTTGTAAGCCGCTCAGAAGCAATTTGAGCAATCCGCGGAAAAATTTCCACGCCCACATATTCGCCGCATTTTCCCGCCTCGAGAGCAAGCAGTCCTGTGCTGCCGTTACCGCATCCGAGTTCAAGAATGCGTGCCGCCGAGTTTGCCGGGAGAACATCGACATAGTCGGTTCGACCCTCGCCGAAGTATAAGTCTGATTTGGTCGCGTACTGGCTCACGAGATCGACCGGTTGAGTCATAGAATAATCCTCTTCGAAGGACACACGAAACGCATGACGCGTTTAGATATTGGAGCGAGTGCCGTTGATGCTTTTTAGCGCCCTCGCGCGCCACCCAGCTGGAAGGCTGATTACCGCATTAGAAACGACAAGGGACACAAAGAACCCAGAGATTACCCAGTACAGGACCGATCCACTTGGGACGAGGAGGGCAATTGCAGCGCCGGCAACCAGCAACACTCCTCCGATGAGCGTTTCGCGTATCGGCAGGACCTCTCTTCCAGCAAATGCGGTGAGCAAAAAAAAGTCAGCTGCACTGCGGATTAAAAATGCAATTGCACAACCGATAAGCCCAAACTGACTAAGGCCAAAATACAGAATTGCGAGATAAAAGGGAACCTCGCACAGCAGTATCATTGACACGGTCTGAGGGCGGCCGCTCGCTTGTATCATAGTGAATGGAATCAGCGCGAGAGCATTGAACCAAATCCCCACCAACAAAATTTTTGCAACTGTCGCACTGGCTTGGGCAAAATTGGCGCCCAGCCATAGCTCTATGCCGAGTTCGGAAATAAGTAGAACAGGTACGACAGCCAAAGTCATCAGCGGGATCGTGGTGGCCAGCGCTTGTGACCCAAGTCGTGTAAATTCCCGCGACCCTTTGGTGGCGCTGAGGCGCGGAAACAACGCGCTGCTGATTGCGGTCGGCACAATAGCCAAGCGCTGAATTATCTGCAGTGGGACGGTGAAGTATGTCACTGCTGATGCTCCAAGCACTGCTCCGATCGCGAAGCGATCGGCTATCGTCAGAAGTGGAGCGATTAAAGCGGTCAAAAACACCCAGCCACCGAATTTCAACAGCAGAGCCATTTGGCCGCGATCAAAGCGAACTCGCATAGTACTTTCAAACTCTTTCGCACAGAGCACCCAGAGTGCCAAAAATGCAATAATTCGCGCGGCAATTCCCGCACCGAGAACGGCCGATGTATTTGTGGTGACCAGCCAGGCAATTCCGAGGGGGAAAATCTGGAAGAGAAAAGTCGAAAGGACGCTGACAATGTTCACGAGTTTGAACAATTCGCGTCCCTGTAGCGCCCCGGTCATGACCCCCGTCAGGGACGCTACAGGGACCATCAAACCGAGCAGCAGTCCTGCCCATTCCAGCTCTGGCAAAAGGGACTTGTCGATCTTCAGCGCATAGCTGAAAAACAGTTCTGCAAAG
Source organism: Erythrobacter sp. (assembly GCA_049647465.1). Classification (GTDB taxonomy): domain Bacteria; phylum Pseudomonadota; class Alphaproteobacteria; order Sphingomonadales; family Sphingomonadaceae; genus Erythrobacter. Next base: position 15,694 of record JBARXS010000076.1, on the reverse strand, counting down.
GCCCAGAGCAGAGCGCCAACAGCGACGCCGATAACAAGATTGGCAGCCAGTGCAGTGTGAAATGCCTCGAGCCGAGCATCCGCCTCCGCGTCTTGCAATTCTGCGATCCTGTGTGTCACTGCTCGACCAAGCCCAAGGTCAAACATGCCGAAATAGCCCAAGAGCAACCATCCAATCGCGACGACCCCGAATCGCTCCAGGCCAATAGCGTCAAGGTATAGAGGGAGCGTAACCAGCGACAGACCGAGCGGTAGCACCTGACCCACAATGTTATAAATTGAGTTTCGCTGAACGCCCATTGACTGAATATCACGCTGATCGAGGGAAAAGAAGCGCGGCACTCAGGCGCTCCAGCATAAGGCCATGTGACCTCGCTGCTTGGCGCTCTACATGTTTGGCTCCGCTGAGCAAGCGTGATAAGGGCCGCGCCAATATTGAAGGCATGCAGTCGAAGGAAAGATAGTTTGATGATGAGCGGAACGTCTCGGAGGCTCGCTCTGATCACCGTGACCTTCAACAGTTCCCCGGTTCTTGATGATTTTCTCGATGCGCTCGATGCGCAGGCCGGGCGAGACTGGATCCTGATTGTCGTCGATAACGCGTCCCGCGACGATACGAGACAACGACTCAATGCTTGGGTCGGCTGCAAGGATCTTGTCTTCAATTCAACCAATGTTGGGTTTGCCGCCGCCACAAACCAAGGAATTCGGCGCGCGCGCGAAATCGGCTGTGAGGCAATTGTGATGCTCAACAATGACACCACTTTCACGGCGGATTTCACGTCGAAACTCTTGGAGTTCTATGACCGGACCGGAGCGCTTCTGATTGCTCCGGTGATCACCCACTTTGGCAAACCTGGACACTTTTGGTACAGTGGAGGAAGCCTGACTCACTGGCGCGGTGGCTTTCAAGCTTTCGTGGATACCAAGGCCCACGATAGGCCAAGCTGGCCAGCACAGTTCGCGCCTGGTTGCGCCCTTTTTGTGGCTATGGAGGTGTTTGACCGGGTGGGGATGTTGGACGAACAATTCTTTGTCTACTGGGAAGATGTTGATTTTGCCCTGCGCGTAGCCAGTGAAGGCTTGGAATTCACGGTCATTGCTGAACCTGAGGTCGCGCATAAGGTGAGCGCGCTGACCGGCGCGACTTCCCCGTTCAGCCTTATGATGTATCATCGCAATCAAGTCTTGCTCATGCTAAAACACTTTGGATCGTTTGTGACGTACCTGCACTTACCCGCGATCTTGCTCAAGATCGCGCTGCGCTTGTTGGTCGGCAAAGAGAGCTGGTCTGGCGCAACTATTCGTTTCAGGGCCTTGCTACGAGCGCTTTTGAGCCCAGAAACGCCGTCCTTGACGCATCCTCCGAGGATAACCTCGGAATGAAAAGCGGGTTCTTTTGCCAATGCCGAACGACAGATTTAACAGTAGCTGAAAGCCTTTCGCCATGACCGAACTTTCAGGCGCAGGCCTTGTCGTTCCTCGCAAGCTCAGGGCTCTTGAACAGATGGGGCCTTTAAAGCTCTTTGTCGTTCTGGCGCTTGTTAGTTTGGTTCCCAGCGCATCGCGATACGAGTATGAGCTTTCGTCGTTCGCAGCAGGGCTCGCCGGCGTTTGCGCCGGTCTGATTGTTGCGACAGTTTTCGGGTTGCTTCCGAGACCCAGCAAAGGGTTTCTCAAGCACCTCATCGCTTGCGCATTGATCACTGGCCTTGCCGCTGGGCATATCATTTTGACCTACGCTCAGGGACAACCTGAGCTGGAGCGTCCATTCCAGTCTCTTGCCCTCATGGCAGCAATGCTGCTTTCTTCCTACGTTGCCAGGCAGGCATTCTTTCGGGAGGGTCTCGCCCTCGATTACTCAATTTACGCCCTGTTCGCCCTGTTCATTGTGTTGGCGATAGCAGGCTATCTGGGCTTTGCCCCCTATAGCAGGATCGCGTCTGATCGTCCGATCTACCCATTCACCGAACCGTCGCATTTTGCGCTCGCGATCATGCCGTTTTTTGTCTATTCGGTCACTGTGGCAAATCCGCTATGGCGACTGAGCATGCTTGCGGTCGCGACGGCAATCGTCTTGGCTTTGCAAAGCCTATCCCTCGGCGTTGGGGTTATTATTGCCGCCGTTTGCTGTCTCCGCAGCACTTGGCTGACACTCTTTCTGCTCGTGGCCGGCCTCATTCTGGCCTCGCTTGATCTGAGCTATTTCACCGACCGGCTCGATTTCTCCTACGGCAACGATAACTTGTCCACGCTGGTTTTTCGTCAGGGCGTCGAAATCAGCATGATTGCGCTCGCTGAAACGAAGGGCTGGGGGATCGGATTTCAGCGGTTGGGTTTCACGGATCTCTATTCGGTCTCGAGCAACCTCCTTTATGCCCTGACAGGAGACGATTTAAACCTTCGCGACGGCGGTTTCACTGCAGCAAAGTTGATCGTAGAACTCGGGGCAATTGGAGCGATCCTGTTGCTCGGTTACCTCTATTATCTCATGTACGCGATACTGAAACTGCGACGGGCAGCACTTATCGACGCGACCGCAGATCGCGGCACATTGTTTGCTTTGAGTTGTTTTGTCGGAGCTTTTGTAGAGTTGTTTGTCCGCGGGGCAGGTTATTTCACGCCGACGATGTTGCTCCTGATCGCCGCGGTGCCAATCGCACTGCAAAATAGAGAAAAACGGAAGTCTGATGTTGCAAAATAAACAGCGCCCACGCGTCGCTGCTAATCTGTGTTTCGTTGAATCCCGAGGGCTTACCGGACCGGGCTATTACGCTGTCCAGGTATTTGAAAACCTAGCGCTGCTGGCTGAGAATGGAGAATTGGATTTTGAATTGAAGGGTTACATCCAAGACAACGCACGCCACCATTTCTCCCTCCGCGCGCTGGCACACTTGACGACAGTCGGTTCTTTCAGTGGACGCGTCACGCGCGTCGTCTACGAACAAGCGGTTCTTCCGTTTCGGTCCCGAAGGGAAAGGGTAGATATTCTTTGGAGCCCCGCATTTGTTTCCCCTTGTTGGGGGGCCAGATACCTCACGGCGACAATCCATGACATGTACTATGAGGTCGTGCCTGAAACGGTCGAGCGGTGGCAAAAGTATTACTGGGCGATGATGGTTCCCCTGACCGCCATTGTTTGTGAAGGTCTTTTGGTGAACTCGACAAATACCCGCCGCGATGTGGTCCGACATCTCCCGGTTGACGAAGACCGCATTTTTGTCACACCGCTCGCCAGCCGTATTCACGCCGAACAGTTCAGCCCTCAACCGCGCCTTGTTCAAGAGCGTTATGCCCTCTTTGTGGCAAACACGACGCCCAATAAGAATTGCCGACGAGTGATGGAGGCCTTGGCCAGGCTGGATGAGCTGGGCCATCCATTGAAGCTGCTTCATATCGGCAAGGATATCGAGGGAAATCTAAGGCATACTGCGTCACAGCTTGGTGCTGAGGACCAACTCATTTCATTGGGTCAGGTCAGCGAGGACGAAATTGTAAGTGCTTATCAGCATTGCGAATTTACCATTGTTGCGTCGCTTTACGAGGGCTTCGGTATGCCTGCCGCAGAAGCTCTTGCTATGGGAGCCCCTTTGATTTGCTCAGATCGCTCAGCACTTCCGGAGGCCGCAGGAGGACTTGAAGCGCGTGCCGCGCTGTTTGTTGATCCAACTAACACCAGCGCGTTGCTTGACGCCATGGTAAGGCTGCTTGACGATCCTGTGCTCCGCGCAGAGCTTGTAAAAAACGGACTCGAGCATGCGAGAACGATGTCGTGGCAAAAGACTGCACGGCTCACTGCAGCGGCGTTTCGCACAATGGCACCGCAGGCCTTCCAATGAATAACACTAACCGCTTTGACGTGGTCGCAAGCTGCGTCCTCTTTAAGACCCCGCTTGCTGAAGTCGAAAGGCTTTGCACACAGCTGGCGCAGAGTAATTTGCGTCTGCATCTTGTCCTCGTAGATAATTCGCCGGTTCCCTTAAAGCTTGCGCCTTTCGATCCACAAAGGGTCACGATTCTGAGGCCAGGTAAGAACGTAGGCTACGGCCGCGCAAACAACATCGCGATGAAAGCCACGAAAGGTTGGTCCCGCTATTTCTTGATACTTAACTCTGATCTGACCTTTCACGGGACCGGGCTTGATCGGATGGTTGCCTATATGGATGCGCAGCCAGACGTGGCGCTGACCGCACCCCGCGTCTGCTATCCTGATGGTCGAACACAAACGCTTTGCCGGCTTCTTCCGACGCCTCTCGATCTTTTCGGCCGTCAGTTTCGCCCCTCGTCCCAGGCAACGGAGCGGCGCGATCGGAAGTATGAGTTTCGAGACTGGTCATACGACCACCCCGCCCAATTTCCGTTCTTGTCGGGATGCTTCTTGCTAGCCAGACGCAAATGCATCGAGGAAGTTGAAGGTTTTGACGAGCGCTTCTTTCTTTATGGCGAAGACTTGGACCTCTCGCGGCGTTTACACGGTATCGGGCGCACAATGTTCGTCCCTGCCTTTACCATCGCGCATGATTATCGCTCGCAATCTTCCAAAAGTTTGCGTCTTACCATCTTAAAGCTGCAGAATCTCGCACGCTATTTCACAAAATGGGGGTGGCTGCAAGACGCAGAACGCGATGCAGTCAATGCGGAGGTCGTTGCAGGCTTAGGTCGGCACAAAGACGAACCCTATTGAATTCATATGCCTTCAAAATGCGATTTCGCATCACTGCAAACACTCAAATCTGGGCTCCTGAGAATACAGTATCGCGTCTTCTACCACCCAGTGTCCGTCGTCAGATAATTTGAGACAGTTGGCCGTTTAAAACAGGTGAGTGTTTGAGTTCATCTGTTGGTTGATATTATGCGGCAAGCTTGCGGTGTTGCAAGCGCCTTTGCTCGATGGTTTTGCGTTTGATCCTTTCGCGCTGTTTGATGATGGCTTCTGCCCTGCCGAAGTAGGCATCGGCAGGTGTGACGTTTTTCAGGCTCTCGTAATAGCGCTGGTGATTATAGTGTTCGACGAACGCTTCGACCTGCGCTTCCAGATCGCTGGGCAGGAAGTAGTTTTCCAGCAGGATGCGGTTCTTCAATGTCTGGTGCCAGCGCTCGATCTTTCCCGGCGTCTGCGGATGGAACGGAGCGCCGCGAACGTGGCGCATATTCTTTTCCGCGAGATAGTCCGCCAGTTCGCCAGCCACGTAACTTGGCCCGTTGTCGGACAGCAGGCGCGGTTTGTGCAGCACATGCGCTTGATCGCAGCCTGAGGCGACCAGAGCCAGTTTCAGCGTTTCGTTGACATCCTCGGCGCGCATGGTGGTGCACAGCTTCAAGGCAATGATGTAGCGGGAGTAACCCACACACATGGCTGACCGCGACGCTCTCCAGCCTCGCCAATGACCACCCGCATCGCAGATCGACGAGCTCATACCCCACGCTCACGTGGGCTGTGAATACCGCTTACGAAGCGGCGCAAAACACGATCAGAACGAAGTGACTTTGGGGATATTGGTCAACACAGCGCTTGCTCAATCCTCGAGGGGGTGTCCCTGCCTCATCAGTGCTGCTCGCAACTCCGAAGCGTTTTCGATGCCGCTGTGCTTGGTGAACAACGCCTTCTTCAGAAAAGGGAACCCGGCTTCAAGCAATGGCACCGCTGCATGCAGGCTTGGGTCAAGGCTTTGTGCAGGACCCGAAAACCAACGCGCGCCAACCGTCATTGTGCGGGCAGCGACAGCAGCAAGCCGCGATTCCTGATTTAGCACAACACCGGCATAGTGATTAAAGGCTGTCCGGCGCCGAAATATTGGCCGCAAGTGAAGCAGGCGCTCAGGGGTAACTCCTCTGATCTGCAGGGCGTAGCTCTGGAGGTGATTCTCCCATTTCGAGGCAGCCGTGAAACCCGAAACATCCCAATTCGCGCCTTCCCATAGCTGATCATAGGGGAGAAAGGGGCCAAAGACCGAGTCGTTCATCAGTGTCACATCCGAACCTGGCGCACGCATGGATAACTCCGTCAAGGCGATGGAATACGAGGAAAAATCGTATCCCCCCATCGACTTCCAGTAGAGCAGGTCGGCGTGCCCTTTCAGCGCTGCAGGGACCATTCTAGAAAGTGGCGTTGCGCATATAATCAGTTTGGAAGCTGTGGATTCCATGATGCGCGCAAGCGTGTAGAGTTGTGATGCGCTCAGTTCACCCGTGGGGCAAAAGAAGAACTGGGCTATCCAGCGCCCCCTTCTGATTTCAAGCGCTTCAAGCAATTCGAATTTGGGCGCGGCGCTAAGTTGGCGGAAAGAAGCCCAGCGCTTCAGGCGGGTCAGCGCAGTCGGCGCACTCGCGGTGTAATTCCAGTCGGGTATCAGATCATCCAGCGAGATATTGTAATTCAACGTCCCGCACCTCGCCCGATCCTTCGGACTGCGGTCATTTTGCCCCTTTCCCCGAGATCACGACCCAGATCGTCTTTGCTAAAATAAGCATGTCGAGCCAGGGGGAGAAATATTTGATATAATAAAAATCATAGTGTAATTTGTAGCGGATATCGTCGAGATCGGTTACGTGGCCTTGTGATACTTGCGCCCATCCGGTGATACCTGGCCGCACGACATGGCGGTACCTGTAAAACGCGATTTTGCGATCATAGGACTGCGAAAGCATTGCCGCCTCGGGTCTTGGCCCGATCCAGCTCATCTGCCCCAACAGGATATTGAGCACCTGCGGAAGCTCGTCGATCCTCGTCTTTCTCAAAATCCGCCCGATCGGAGTGATCCGATCATCGTTCTCGCGCGTGATCACTGCGTCAACCGACTCTTGCTCGATTTCCTCGGGTGTCCGGTGACGCATTGTACGGAATTTGTAGACTGTGAAAGGTTTCCCCTGATAGCCTATGCGTGGTTGCGTGAAGAAGGCAGGACCGGGTGATGACAGTTTGATGAGCAGTGCGACGATGCACAAGAACGGCAAAGCTGCGATCACGAATATCAGTGCTGCGACCCAATCAATGGCGCTTTTGATTTTGAGATAAGCTGGGTTGGGCAAGAGTGAACCCGAACTGCTTTCGTACAAATGTTCCAGCTCGACGCGGCCAGACAGGGATTCCTTGAGATGTTTGTAATGCAGAACCGCCACGCCACCCAAAGCGTAGTCGGCAAGTTTGCGTTCCCATGCATCGGGCAGATCGATCCGCAAGTCGGTGGCGATCGCATCGTACTGTTCACCTGAGTCCTGATGGTCTCGTATCAGCGTCCAATCCACCGTGGGATAGGACATGAGATCTCGGGCCTGACCAAGTGGAAGAATTCCTATGACAAGTCGCTGCTCAGCTTGCGCTTTCAGAGCCACAAAGTAATTCCACGCTAGGCTCAAAACTATGGCAGCCATCAGCAGAACTCTGCTGTATTCAAGTCGAGTGATCAAAAAAACGGCAAACAGCGTACCAAATGCGATGAGGTTGGCCGGGATAATGTACGATCCCATCTCCGCCCCGGGATAGGTGTAAATGTTCCGATAGATCCATACGGAGCCTAAGATCGCTGCGACAGCGCCGAAAGCTGTTACATTTACGATTGCGATATCATCGGCCACGCCCAGCGTCGCCACCCGGATGACATACGGTATCAACACCGCAACGATAAGCGATCCGATCAACTGCGTGGTCAAGCGAGACCAGACTGATTTTCGCCTTTTCGAAAAATGTGCATTTATCACAGTAAGCGGTCCTGGTTTCGACAGGCGGACGAGGAAGGGTGAGTGCTGCTTCGCATTGTCTCTGAGGAGCTGTTGATCGATTGACTATGAATTTGGGAAGGTCCAGCCACAAGCGTCGGATTAGGCCCCGCTGGCCTATTCGAGGTTTTGCCCGGATTGGTATTGGCCAGTAGCAGCCCTGATGGTATCAGCAACCGGTGTTGGTGCTCTTGTCTCCAACAAAACCGCAAACACAACCAGCCACGCCATGAAGATTGGCGTGCGTGCGGGATAGTCCACCATACTGGACAAGATCACCAGACCGATTGCTACCGAAGCTACAAGTTTGAGAACCTGAGTCTCAGCGGTGGCTGCTCTGAACGTCTGTCGCGTCTTGAATAACCAAGCAGCAATCGCTGCAGCAAGAATGATGCCTCCAACAAGGCCTCCATCAAGCACGATCTGGAGCAGATCGTTATGAGCGAGATTGTAATGTTGTACCATCAGCATCTCAGTCGGCTCGTCAATCCGGAACGCGTGATCGAAGGTGCCAAACCCTGTTCCAAAAGGAAAATACTTCTGCGCCAGATCGAACGTGACAGGGATCAACTCGGCGCGGACATCCATCACCTGCCAATTCATAGCTCGTTCTATTGACAAGGCCCTGCCTGAAAAGATGAAAGCCAGAAGGGTGGCGGCAGCAGCGACAATTACACCAATACCAGCAAAAACAGCCGATCGACGCGTCCATTTGCGAAAAAGAGCAACAAATTTGGCCCTCGATAGCCACAGCCCCGCAGCGATACCTATAACCATAAGCGGAATACCTGCACGCGACCCCGTCGCAAGACCGACAAATACGAGAAAGAAAACACCTGAAACAACACCGACAGCAGTGAGGTTGGAGAAGCGTTGCCTGCGGGCCGCCCAAACTGGCACAGCCAGGCAACCGATTGCGCAAAGAGTGGCCATGTGGTTGCGATTTGCAAATGGGCCTGAGGTCGCGCCGTCACGGTAATTTACGAACGGGCTTTGTATTGACATGCCGCCAGCCTGGAGCAGAGCAAAAAAAGCACAGCAAAAAACAAAAACAATCAGAAAACCAAGCAAGCGCTCTCGGTCGGTCCGATCGACAGTGAGCACTAGCAAAAACGTCGCAATAGGGACAATCAAAGAGGCCAAGGCGTTGATGGTTGTCGACGGAGAGATCGAGATTGGCCGCCAAGGCTGTGCCTGACCTGACACATTGGCCGCCTCGACCAACAGTTCGCGGCCCGGCAAACCAGTCCAGATCGCAGGTGGCAAAGGAATTAGCTGGCTTGTCGGAGCCAGGACCGCGGCGATCAGTAGCCCGCCGGTCCAGCCCAGCCCGTTGGACCGCAATGGAATCCGCAGAAGAACAATTGCGAGCACAATCCCCCACGCACCCGTCCGGACTATCAGCTGTCCCGGTACGTCTGCGCGCGAAGCCCCCCCAGCGATGAAGAGCACAACCAACCAACCGATGATCAGCACTAAGGGCAGCCGCCTTGTCAGGCGGCTTTTGTCCAAAACTTGGCTATCCATGGCGTTGCGCATATCCGATTGATCCAGAGCCGGGAATAGCCTAGTTGCAATTTATTCATAATAACCGAGCACATTGAGCCCTCACCGAAATCAAAATGAATGATTGAGTTTCGAACTTTTTGTCCCGCCGCTATTCTGGTGGTGGCCTCGATAGGATTGGCGTCGTGTACCGATGGCCCTATGTTGTTTTCGGACGAGGCCCCCTCGCCGCGAAGGACGGACTTCAGCCAAGCAGAGCGAGAAGCTGCACAAAGCCTCTCACCACTTGCCAATCCAGTTGGTCAGATTCCACGATCAAGAGCTGAAGGGGCGCTGCTGTGCGCTCTCTCGGTCGAGACAGTTGCGCAAGAAATGGAAAAAGCAGGCATGCTGAGCACGGCTCAAGCGTCACTTCTCGATCGCGCGATAGCAGCTTTTGCAACAAGAGCTCAGGACGCATTTGTCGAACAGGGGTTGGAACATGATCAAATCGCCGAAGCGCGCGCGGAATTTATCAGAAATGCGCCGGGCAAAGACAAGCAGGTTCGCGAGTCAATCGTTTGTTTGCGAGAAATCCAGAACGAGCTCTAATGACACATCGCTTGGTGTCGAAAAATGCAAGCCGCTCGCTAACACACGGCGTTGGAAGAAAACACACTTCACCTTGACCGGCGTCTCATGACCTCAAACTGCTAGCTCGCCTGTGTCTGGTAGAAATACAATACTCTAGGCCCTGTTGACATAAGATTTGATCCATAGCCTTGCGCTGGCGAGGTTGAGGAAGCTTTCGAAGGATAGAGCGGTCGTGTCGTAGCGAGTTGCGTCCGGCGCGATTGCTTGAGCTTGTTGAACATGCGCTCGACGCGGTTGCGGTCACGATAGCGGCGATAGTCGGGATGCTCTGGTACCTTGCGGTTCGCTTTGGGCGGGATAATCGGCAAGATACCGTGCATCAGCAGGCTTTCGCGGAACCTGTCACTGTCATAGCCTTTGTCCGCCAAGAGCGCGTTTGGCCTGGGAAGAGGTAGATCCATAAGTGGCTCAGCAGCAGTGTGATCTGAGGCTTCACCACCGCTTAGGAGGAAGCCAAGAGGCATTCCTTGATTGTCACATCTGGCGTGGATTTTGCTCGTAAATCCGCCGCGCGATCTACCAAAAGCCTCCTTATAAGTCCGCCTTTTGCGCCGGCAGCCTGCGAGTGTCCCCTGACGCTCGTGCTGTCGACCATGTGCTGCCAGTCATCCGTTAGCCCCAGATCAACCAACGTTTGCAGCAACGCATCCCACACGCCCTGTTTAGCCCATCTCCGAAACCGCACATAGACCGAGTTCCACTTGCCATACCGCTCATGCATGTCGCGCCACGGGCAACCGACCCGCAGCACGTGAAGCATCCCGTTGAGAAAACGCCTGTTATCCTGTGATGGTCGTGCCCATCGACCGCGTTCGGATGGCAAAAGCGGACCGATCAGTGCCCATTCCTCATCCGTCAGATCACCACGCGCCATAACTGCCCTCGCAAAAGACAGTCTTGAATCACCCTCAGACCAAAATGGGAATCCCTATCGAGCTTTTGTCAACAGGGCCTAAGTGGCGCCTCCTGTGCGCCACCCAGGTCTCTTATGTCTGACGCCGTGTGTCGACGGGCAGCAATGGTCTCCACCACTCTTCATGTGTGAGATACCAGCGCAGGGTCTCACGCAATCCGTCATTGAACTCACGTGTCGGCGTATAACCGAGTGCGCTGCGCGCCTTGGTTTCATCGATCGCGTAGCGCCGATCGTGACCAGCACGATCTGCAACAAATGTCTTGAGCTCTTCGCTGTTGCGACCTTTGGCAGCAGGTGCTTCAGGATAACGCTTGGCCAGGCCATCGATATCTTCAAATGCGCGGTCAACCTCGCGGCAAATTGCATCGATGACTTCCAGGTTGGGAAGTTCGGCCCCGCCCCCGATATTGTAAGTTTCACCGGGTCGCCCCCGCATCAAGCAGGCGTCAATGCCGCGGCAATGATCCTCGACATGGAGCCAGTCGCGCACATTCATGCCGTCGCCATAGATCGGCAGATTGCGCCCGGACAGTGCGTTGAGAAGGAAGAGCGGGATCAGTTTTTCGGGATATTGATACGGCCCGTAATTATTCGAGCAGTTGCTTGTCGTAACGTCCAGCCCGTAAGTGTGGTGATAGGCGCGCACCAGATGATCGGATGCCGCTTTGGAAGCGGAATAGGGCGAATTGGGCGCATACGCCGTGGTCTCGCTGAACGCAGGGTCTTGCGCGCCGAGTGAACCGAACACCTCATCGGTGGAAATATGGTGGAACCGGTGATCCATGCCCGATCCGTTCAGCCACACTGCACGCGCTGCCTTCAGCAGCGAATTGGTGCCCAAAATATTGGTGTCGATAAAGGCGTCGGGCCCGCTGATCGAGCGGTCGACATGGCTTTCCGCGGCGAAGTGGACAATAGTGGAAATGTCGCGTTCGCGCAGCAACGCCTCAACCAGATCGGTATCGCGGATGTCACCTTCGACCAGTTCGGTGCGATTGGCCCCTGCCAGCGTCGAGCGATTGCCCGCATAGGTCAGCGCGTCCAGCACGATGACCTCGTCTTCGGGATGGCGCGTATTCCAGTAATGCACGAAATTGCCGCCGATAAAGCCGGCGCCGCCGGTCACGAGCAGGTTAGCCAAGCGAGGCCTCCTCTTTGAGCATGGTGCGCAGATTCGCGCGCCAGTGGACTGGCGCATCGCCCAGCGCTGCACGCGTTGCCCGGCAATCGAGCAGCGAGAAGGCCGGACGTGCTGCCGGAGTGGGATAGTCGGCGGTTGCGATCGGATTGATAACCGGAATTTTCGCAATCAGGCCAAGCGTGTGCGCCTCTTCCGCGATCGCGACGGCAAAATCATACCAGCTGGCAACGCCCGCATCGCTGTGATGGAAAGTGCCGCTGGCCCCGGCTTCGATCAGCCCCCAGATGGTGCGCGCCAGATCCGTTGCCCAGGTTGGCGATCCGATCTGATCGGCCACAATACCCAGTTCATCGCGCTCGCTCATCAGGCGGATCATGGTGCGCACAAAATTCGCACCGCCCGCTTCGTAAACCCATGCGGTGCGCACCAGCAGATCCGCGGTGCGCAGGTGATCCTCGCCCGCCGCCTTGGTCCGGCCATAAGCAGAGATCGGCGCGCGCGGATCATCGGGCCGATAGGCTCGCGCGCTGGTCCCGTCGAACACGAAATCGGTCGACACATGCACCAGCTTGCCGCCCTGCTGTTCCATCTCATCGGCCATGATCGCGACCGCATCGGCGTTGATCGCGCGGGCAAGTTCCTCATGCTCTTCGGCCTTGTCGACCGCGGTGTAGGCGGCGGCGTTGATCAGGATATCGGGCGATTCCACCACCAGACGGGCGCGCAGCATGGCCTCCTCTGTGAAGTCCACATCATCCACGTCGATGGCATTCAGATCGGCATGCGCTGGAGCGGTGCGCTGCAATGCGCCGCCCAATTGGCCGTTGGCGCCTGTGATCAAAACTTTCATGGACGCGCTCCTGAGCTGCTCAAAAACCGGGAACGTCCGCGAGCGCGAGACCTGCGGCATCCTTTTCCGAAATGATCGGATCGAGATCCGCCACTGGCCATTCGACCCCCACCGCCGGATCGTCCCACGCCAGCGTGTGTTCGGATTGCGGGGCATAGGGTGCGGTGCATTTGTAGAGGAAATCGGTGTCGTCGCTCAATGTCAGAAAGCCGTGGGCGAACCCTTCTGGCACCCACAACATCCGCTTGTTCTGCGCGGTCAGTTCAACCCCGACCCATTGGCCGAAATGATCGGAGGACTGGCGCAGATCAACCGCCACATCGAACACCGCCCCGCGCGTCACCCGTACCAATTTGCCCTGCGGACCGGGGTTCTGGAAGTGCAGCCCGCGCAGCACACCCTTTTGTGAATGGCTTTGATTGTCCTGCACCCATTCCATGTCCAGCCCGACCTCGGCAAAGGCACGCTCGTTCCAGGTTTCCATGAAAAATCCGCGATCATCGCCAAAGGCGCGCGGTTCAATAATCTTTGGCCCCGGAATTGCGGTTTCGATCACCTTCATGGCTTGACCGGACTTTCAAGCAATTGCAGCAGGTAATCGCCGTAGCCTGACTTGCGCAGCGGCTCTGCTATGCGAGCGAGTTCAGCGGCGGTGATGAAACCCTTGCGCCAGGCGATCTCCTCCGGACAAGCGATCTTGAGACCCTGCCGCTCCTCGGTGATGCGCACATAGGTTGCCGCATCCAGCAAAGAGGAATGCGTGCCGGTATCGAGCCAGGCAAAGCCGCGCCCCATCAGTTCAACCGCCATCGTGCCATCATTGAGATACAGGCGGTTCAGATCGGTAATTTCCAGCTCTCCGCGCGATGACTGCTTCAGGTCGCGCGCGCGATCCACCACGGTCTCATCGTAGAAATACAGGCCGGTCACGGCATAATTCGATTTGGGAGAGGCTGGCTTTTCCTCAATCGAGATCGCTTTTCCGGCGCCATCGAATTCGACCACGCCGAACGCCTGCGGATCGCTGACACGATAGGCGAACACGGTTGCTCCCTTGTCGCGCGCATTGGCGCTTTGCAACAGACCGGGCAGCCCATGGCCGTAGAAGATATTGTCGCCCAGAATCAGTGCACTGGGAGAATTGCCGACAAAATCCGCACCAATATGAAATGCCTGCGCCAAACCTTCAGGCTGCGGCTGCTGCGCATAGCTGAGCGACACGCCCAAGTCTGATCCATCGCCAAGCACACGCTGGAACTGCTCGGCGTCTTCGGGCGTGGTGATGATCAGGATGTCGCGAATCCCTGCCAGCATCAACGTGCTGAGCGGATAATAGATCATCGGTTTGTCGAAAACCGGCATCAGCTGTTTCGAAACGCCGCGCGTCAGCGGGTAAAGACGAGTGCCTGATCCACCGGCAAGAATAATTCCTTTGCGCTGCGAGGTCACACTGGCTCCAGGTCGTTTGTTTGGTCCATCGGCGCGCGGCATTGCAGGAACCTCGACATCGGTCAACGCAAAACCCGCCAAGCACTCCAGGGACCCGGACCGGCTGACCGATTGCGGTCATTGCTGCGGCGAGCGCCCGTTATGTGACGAGCGGATATCCAGTTCGATCAGGCGCAGCAGCTGATCAATTTCCGCGCAGAGCGTTTCCGGGACTTTGCGAGCGGGCGGGCCATCATAATAGGTAATGGCCGCCTGAAGGTTCTCGCGCAGCGCCAGCACTTCATCGGCATCGAGCTGCAGCACAGCGTTAAAGTGCGGTGATTGTCGGGTCATGATCCGGCGCCTCTTATCCCTGAGGGCTTGAGATTCTGCACCCTCCATCTCAAGCCCTGCTATTGCTTGTCTTCGGCAACCCACACGGCGTGCCAATCTGGAAAAGCTGCGTGCACATAGCGCGGGTGCGGCGCAACCCTTGCCAGAATCGCGCAGTGATCGATAGAGGTAAGCCGGTGGGGGCGCTAGTTCAGCCCTCAGAAACGCGGCTTGCTCTCATCTCCCAAGAAGGCGACACTCTTTATCATGGACTCCGTTCTGGCCCGCATACGCGGATGGCTCGCTGATCGTCTGGACATCAAGGCTCAGGACGCGCGCGATGGGCGCTGGTGGGAAATCGATTTTATCCTCGTGCTGCTTCTTGGAGTCATCGTGCTCGGATTTCTTGCATGGGCTGACCTTTAGGCAAGGCGCACGCTCGCATTGTCCACCGCTTCCACCGCGGAGTGCCATGGCAATGCGTCAACCCCGGACGTTCCTGACACAGCTGACATGGCAGCCCCTGGTCAACAGTTCCCACTCATCGATTGCACCGACCAGCCCCCGTGCTGCCTGAATCTTCGCAATGCTTGGCCGTCACTCCGCGAAGCTGCATCACACATATTCGCGCAAAACGCTGCGCATGGATTCCCGCCCTGCCTCGGTCAACCGCAACAGTTTGAGTCGCTTGTCGCTGGCAGTTTCAAATCTTGCAATGAGGTCAGAGCCAAGCAGCGCTTCAATAGTGCGCAAAGCCGTCGTCGCGGGCAGTCCCGAGGCGATACATGCACTCTTGACCGATACGATGCGTACCTTGTGCTCGCTAACAAACAGATCAAGCAAGATTGCCCAGCCACCTTCTGAGAAAAAACCGGAGGGAAGAAAACGCGCCCGTGACGCGCGCCGGGCCAATTCGCGCGACGCCGCAGCAGCGAGCACGGCATCACTGATCGCGCCACGCCTGTCGGTGGCCGCGGAGCAGTCGTCGTCGGCCTCGACCGAAAGCCTTTGCCGCTCGGCCAGCGACAATATGCGTTCGGCAAGATCACAAATCTCGACGCTCAAATGAGTATTCAAAACAGCCCCCTGTCCTTCATGCTGACGACGCTCATTTTGCCCACCACCAGATGATCTTCGATCGCCACGCCCAACTGGGCCCCCTGGCTGATGAG